>JAGQTR010000104.1:11456-25183 GCA_020438915.1 Mycobacterium sp. | reverse complement strand
GACCACGCCGTACTGCAGGATGGCGGCGGTGTTGTCCACCCAGGACGGGTCGGCGAGGTCATCGGGTGTTTGCAGAAGCGCAAGCAGCGTGGCGCCGCCGATGAGGTCCACCAGCCGGTCGGGGTCGACGCCGGCGCGTACCTCGCCCCGATCGATCGCCGTGTACAACCGGGTCCGCACCGCACCGAACAGGTCGGTGAAGCGCGCGGCGACGCGGTCGCTGAGCGCGGAGTCGGCCGTCACATCGGCGATCAGGCCCGGTAGCGCCGCTCGGACCACGGCACTGGTGAAGACATCGCGCGCTGCCTCGATCATGGCCCGTAGATCAGCCGCGATGTCCCCCGGCGGAGCCTGGATCGCCGTGGGCGTTGTCGGGAATGCGGCTTCGTGGACGAGCTCGGCCTTGCTCGACCACCTCCGATACAACGCCGTCTTGGTGGTTCCGGCACGTTCGGCGACCGCGGCCATCGTCAGATTGGAGTATCCGATTTCGACGAGCAGATCCGCGGTGGCTCGCAATATGGCCGCGTCGATGCGCGGGTCCCGTGGCCGCCCGGTGCTCTGGGCCTTGCCAACCGGCGACGGCTCTGTTTTCATAACGCTACTCATGGTAGCGTAATTGCGACCGGAAGGACCAGTTCGTGACGAATGAACGAGCCGTCGAAGATGTGGAACGCCTTCAGCGATCCAGTCGCGACATGACGGATGTTCCTGCGAGACTGTCTCAGTGGCTGTCCACCTTGGTGGACGACACCGCGCCGGAGATCACCGTGGAAAGCGGCGTGGACTCCAACGGGATGTCCTCGGAGACGATCCTGCTGTCGGGGCGCTGGTCGCATGCCGGCAGCCAGGTGGAACAGAAATGGGTGGCCCGGGTCGCACCGACCGAGGCCGACGTTCCGGTTTTCGAGCACTACCGCCTCGACCATCAGCAGGAGTTGATTCGGCTGGTCGGCGAGTTGACCGACGTTGCGGTGCCGCGCGTTCGCTGGCTCGAGGCCACCGGCGAGGTCCTCGGTCGCCCGTTCTTCCTGATGGACCGCGTCGACGGACGAGTTCCACCCGACGTGATGCCCTACACCTTCGGCGACAACTGGCTCTATGACGCCCCGGTCGAGCAGCAACGTCAGCTGCAAACCAACACCATCGAGGTGCTGGCCAAGCTGCACTCGATTCCCAACGCACAGCAGATCTTCGGATTCCTCCAGGACGTCGACCCGCCGGGTGAGACCGCATTGCAGCGCCACTTCGGCTGGCTGAAAAACTGGTATGAGTTCAGCGTTCCCGACATCGGCCGCTCATCGCTGGTCGAAAAAGCGCTGTTCTGGCTTGAAGACCGTTTTCCCGAGGACGTCGCCGCTGCCGAACCCGTCCTGGTCTGGGGAGATGCCCGCATCGGAAACGTCATCTATCGGGAGTTCACGCCGGCCGCGGTGCTGGACTGGGAGATGGCCACCGTCGGACCCCGCGAATTCGACGTAGCGTGGATCATATTCGCACACATGGTCTTTCAAGAATTGACGAAACTGGCCGGGCTGCCAGGTATGCCGGACTTCATGCGCGAGGAGGATGTGCGAGCCACCTACCGAGACCTCACCGGCATCGAGGTCGCCGACCTCGACTGGTTTTTCGTCTACTCGGCTGTCATCTGGTGCTGCGTGTTCATGCGCACCGGGGCGCGTCGCATCCGCTTCGGAGAGATCGAGAAGCCCGACGACATCGAGACGCTCTTCTACCATGCCCCCCTGCTGAAAAGACTGATCGGAGAGACCGACTGATGCTTGGACCGATGGACGAATACCCGGTTCACCAGCTGCCCCAGCCCATCGCCTGGCCTGGGTCCTCGGACCGAAATTTCTACGACCGAGCCTATTACAACGCTCACGACCGTACCGGCGACATCTTTGTGATCACCGGGCTCGGCTACTACCCCAACCTCGGTGTGAAGGACGCGTTCCTGCTCGTGCGGCGCGGTGATACCCAGACCGCGGTGCACCTTTCGGACGCCATCGACTCCGACAGGCTCAATCAACATGTCGGCGCCTACCGCATCGAAGTCATCGAGCCGCTACGCAAACTACGAATCGTTCTGGACGAAACAGACGGAATCGCAGCCGATCTCACCTTTGACGGCCTGTTCGACGTCGTCCAAGAGCAACCGCACATCATGCGGCGGGGAAATCGGGTCACCCTGGATGCGCAGCGCTTCGCACAGGTGGGCAGCTGGAGCGGCCAACTGTCGATCGACGGTGAGGACATCGCAGTCGACGCCGGAAGCTGGATCGGCACCCGGGACCGGTCGTGGGGCATTCGGCCGGTCGGCGAGGCCGAACCCGCGGGCAGACCCGACGACCCGCCCTTCGAGGGCATGTGGTGGTTGTACGTACCGATGGCGTTCGACGACTTCGGGATCGTCGTCATCATCCAGGAGGATCCAAGCGGGTTCCGCTCACTCAACGACTGCACGCGAATCTGGAAGGACGGCCGCGTCGAGCAACTGGGATGGCCGCGGGTCAAGATCCACTATCGGTCCGGCACCCGGATCCCCACCGGCGCCACGATCGACGCGACCGCATTCGACGGCAGCCCGCTGCGTTTTGACGTCGAGTCCAAGCTGGCGGTGCCCATCCACGTGGGCGGCGGCTACGGCGGCGACCCCGATTGGCTGCACGGGATGTGGAAGGGCGAGAACTTCACCGAACGCCTGACCTATGACATGACCGACCCGGCGATAATCGGGCGCGCCGGGTTCGGCGTGATAGACCACGTCGGCCGCGCGGTGTGCCGCGATGCCGACGGGACCGAACGCGAAGGCTGGGGGCTGTTCGAGCATGGCGCACTCGGCCGGCACGACCCGTCGGGATTCGCCGACTGGCTCACCGTCGCGCCCTGAGCTCTGTTCCCGCCGAGATTGCAGTACGGCAGGCCCTCTCTGCCACTTCCGCTGCGCAACTGCCAGTTCGGCGCGAGTAACGCACTCAGGCGGGGCGGGACTCCGGTACCGCGGCGCGGCCGAACACCATCGACTCCTCGATCCGGTCGAACCGGTGATCGATGACATCGAGCACGTAGTTGTGTCGCACGTTCCACGGACGGCGGGTGCCCGACTTCGGCAACGCGTGCGGTGATCGCTTGATATAACCCGCCTGCAGATCGAAGGCCGGTTTCTCCGCGATCGGTGCGTCACCGCGGTGCGGGTAGGCATGCGTGTACCCGTGAGCATCCATGTACGCCAACAACTTCGCGAACGCCTTGGCCGTCATGTCGGCGCGCAGCGTCCACGATGCGTTCGTGTACCCGATGCACCACGCCATGTTCGGTACGTCCTCGATGAGGTACTCCTTGTAGACGAAGCGATCGGTCGGATTGACCTCGGCGCCGTCGACGACGATGCGGATGCCACCGAGGGCCTGCAGCTGCAGCCCCGTGGCGGTCACGATCACGTCGGCCTCCACCCGGGCTCCGGACGTCAACACGATGCCGTTCTCATCGACGTGATCGATGTTTCCGGTGGCGACCTCCGCGCGCCCCTCGCTGATCTGATTGAACAGATCGTGGTCGAGGATTAGGCACATCCGTTGATCCCACGGGTCGTATTTGGGTTTGAAGTGCAGGTCGACGTCGTATCCCTCGGGTAGCGCGGCCATGGTCCTGCTGCGGATGAACCGGCGGCCGAACTTCGGCGCCTTGCGGAACATGAAGTAAGTCAGCACGTGGAACATCGCGTTCCGGAACCGCACCACTGCGTGGGACAGCCGCGGAGGCAGAAGCTTGCGGATGAAGTCCACCATCGGGTCGAATCGCGGCATCGACATCATGTACGTGGGCGAGCGCTGCAGCATCGTGACGTGCGAGGCCTTCTTGGCCAATGCCGGGATGAGGCTGATTGCGGTGGCCCCGCTGCCGATCACCACCACCCGTTTGCCCGCGTAGTCCAGGTCCTCCGGCCAGAACTGCGGATGCACCACGTCCCCGCCGAACCGCTCGAGACCGGGGATCTCAGGCTTATACGGCCGGTCGTAGTCGTAATACCCGGTGCCGAAGAACAGGAACCTGGCCCGGTAGGTACGCGTCGAGCCCTCCTGCTCGGCGTGCACCGTCCAGGTATCGGTGGTCGAGTCCCATTCCGCGGACTTCACATAGGTGTCGAACCGCATGTGTTCATCGATGCCGTGCTTGTGCGCCGTGGCCTCCAGATACTCGCGGATGTACTCACCGTCGGCGACGTTCTCCTGCCGCCGCCACGGCTCCCACGGAAACGACAGCGTGAAGATATCGCTGTCTGAACGAATGCCCGGATAGCGAAACAGGTCCCAGGTGCCACCGATGCAAGAACGACGTTCCAGAATCCGGTAGCTGAACTGGGGATTGCGTTCGGTGATGCGGTAGGCGGCTCCGATTCCGGAGATCCCCGCGCCGATGATCAGGACGTCGGCGAACTCCGCCTCTGGATGGTGCTCATACATCGGCAACTCCTTGGTCGGCCATGCTCCACGATATGGGTCAGGGACCCAGTGCGTCGATGATCTCGCACAACGAATCCACCGCGATCGGACCAGGCTGGTACAGGCAGACCCGGTCGGAGACCCCGTCCACGCGGTCGAGGATGTGCGCGGCGACCTGTTTCGGTGTGCCGCACGCCGCGATGGTGTGCAACATGTCGTCGGAGATCAGCCGCCCCATGTCCGCCCAGCGGCCCTGTTTGGACAGCGTGTTCAGTTCGGGCTGCAGGTCTCCCCAGCCGTGCGCGTCGAGTACCGGCCGGTAGGCAGGGGTGGAACCGTAGAACGACAGCAGGCTGCGCGCGGATGCGTGGTCGGGGTCCTCGTCGGCGACCGAGACAATGATCTCGGGGACCACCGCGAACTGCTCGCGGCTGCGGCCGGAAGCCGCGAGCCCGGCGTCCACGTTGGGCATCGTCACCTCGTGCAGGAATCGCTTCGATCCGAACGGCATGACCAGCAGCCCGTCGGCGACCTCGGCGGTCATCCGGGTCAGCCGCGGACCCAGCGCACCGACGTAGATCGGCGGCGGCGTGAACTCTGCCCGCGGGACGAAGGTGGGCGTCATCAACGTGTGCCGGTAGAACTGCCCTGCGAAGTTCAGCCGCTCCCCCGTCGTCCAGGTGTTGAAGATCGCCCGCAGCGCGCCCACCAGCTCGCACATCCGGGCCACCGGTTTGTCGAAGTCGGCGCCGTACCGCTTCTCGATCTGAGTGCGGATCTGGGTGCCCAGCCCGAGGGTGAACCGGCCGCCGCTGAGCAGTTGGTGGTCCACGGCCTGGTGTGCGAGTTGAATCGGATTGCGCGGAAACGCGATCGCCACGTTGGTCATCAGATCCAGGCCACCTACGGTCGACGCGAGCGTCAGCGGGGCGAACACGTCGTGTGGGCCCTCAAAGGTGAACACGCCGCCGGCCCCGGCGTCACGCAGCGCCCGCGCCCGCTCGATCGCATCAGTGGGTCCGAACAACGCCGTCATTACCTGCACACTGAGCCAGCCTAGTGTGGGTTCGGCGCGGTAAACGACCGCATGCGACCGTGTGCGCGCCGAGATCGACAAGCGCTAGAGGAGAGGAAAGCCATGACCGACGTGGTTGTCGTGGGAGCGGGGTTCGCCGGACTGTCGGCGGCCCGCGAGTTGGTCCGGCTCGGACACGACGTCGTCGTCCTGGAAGGCCGCGACCGTGTCGGTGGCCGGTCCTACACCGGCACCCTGGCCGGTGTCCCGGTCGATCTCGGCGCAACGTTCGTCGGTCCGACGCAGGACGCGGTGCGCGCGCTGGCCGCCGAGTTGGGATGCGAGTCGGTGCCGACCTACGGCCACGGGAAGAATTTGATCCGGTGGCGCGGCCGGGTGCGTTCCTACCGCAGCACCATCCCGCGGCTGTCGATCCTCGAGCTGGTCGACGTGTCACGGATCCAGTGGCGGTTCGATCGGGTCAGCAAGAAGGTCCCGGTCGCCGAACCGTGGACGTCGCCGATCGCCGCTGACCTGGACGCCATCTCACTCGACAAGTGGCTGCGGTCGCTGCACGCGAGCGCCTCCACGCGCGACCTGATGGCGATCATGGCGCGGGTGACATGGGGATGCGAACCCGACGCCGTCTCGATGCTGCACGCAGTGCGCTACGTCAAAGCCGCCGGGGGTCTGGGCCGCATGCTCGATACCGAGGGCGGCGCCCAGCAGGACCGCTTTCTCGCCGGAACCCAGCAGATCGCACTGCGGATGGCCGAAGAACTCGGTGACCGGGTGGTGCTGGAGGCTCCGGTGACCCGCATCCACCGCGCCGAGGACGGCGGCGTCACCGTCGCCGCCGGCAACCGGGAGATCAGCGCACGCGCGGTCATCGTCGCGATCCCGCCGGCGCACCGCGCCGGCATTGCGTTCAATCCCCCGCTGCCGCCCGAGCAGCAGGAACTGACGCCGCACTGGCCACAGGGCCACCTGAGTAAAGCCTATGCCGCCTACGACAAACCCTTCTGGCGGGACAACGGCTGTTCCGGGGAGGCACTGTCGGACGAGGGGCCGGTGTTCATCACCTTCGACGTCAGTCCCGGGGACACCGGCCCTGGCATCCTGCTGGGGTTCACCGATGCGCGCATGTTCGATCCGCTACCGAGTCAACAACGACGCGAGGTCGCGCTGGCCGGGTTCACCGCACTGTTCGGCGACGCGGCCTCGGAACCGATCGACTACGTCGACCATTGTTGGGGCAACGAGGACTTCGCTCCCGGCGGACCGACCGCAGCGGTGCCGCCCGGTTCCTGGACCGCGTACGGACGCTGGTTGCGCACACCGGTCGACGCCATCTTCTGGGCGGGCACCGAAACCGCCGATGCCTGGACGGGCTTCTTGGACGGAGCGGTGCGCTCGGGTCTGCGGGCCGCCGGCGAGGTACATCAGGAGCTGATGCGCCGCTCCTGATCTTCTCCCGTCGCTCCGCTCGCCCTGCTCGCCCCGGTCGCAACCGTGTCGATCAGCCATCGCAGCTGTTCGTTGACATCTGCGGGCCGCTCCAGGATCGCGCAGTGCCCACCGGCGAGTTGGACGAACCGGGCCAGATTCGGCGCGGAGGTCGCGATCCGGCGGGAGGATGCCAGCGGCAGCAAACGGTCGTCGTGGCTGCCGATCACCAGCGTCGGAACGCTCAGATTCTGCAGGCCGATGTGCTGCGGACCGAGGTGGTCGACCAGGACCCGGATCCAGCCCCCGCGCCCGACCGACGGGGTCGCGTTGAACAACTCGAAGACGAAGGCGCCGATGGCAGGGTCGGCGTCGCGGCCCACCGCGAGCGAGGACACGAAACGATGCGTCAGAATGTCGGCTGCCCGCACCGGCGGCGCCCCACCGAAGATCCTCAGCAGCGACCCCGCCGCCTGCACGCGCGCACCGGACACCCGCGCCGGCACCGGCAACAGCTTGATGTTGCGCAGCAGGTCACCGGTGGTGGTGTTGATCAACGCAACGCCGTCGGCGCGTTCGGCGACCCGATCCGGATAACGCTCTGACCACGCGCTGATCGCGATTCCGCCCATGGAGTGACCGGCGATCACGGCTCGCTCGCCGGGCTCCAGCGTCGCATCGAGCACGGCATCGAGATCGGCGGCCAGGTAGTCCAGGCTGTAGCTGTCCCGGCGCCTGGGAACCGAACTGCGACCGTGGCCACGGTGGTCGTAGGCGATCACCCGGTAGCGCTCGGCCAGGTCGGCGATCTGATGGGACCAGACCCGCAGCGCGCAGGTGATGCCGTGGGCAAGCACGACCGGATGCCCGTCCGGCGGGCCGAACACCTCGGTGTGCAATCGCACACCGTCGGCGGACCGCACGTCGACCACCCGCCCCCTGGGTAGGTCCTGAACAGGGGCAAATGCGCCCCCGGATCGGCTGTTACCACCTCGGGCCATCGGTGCTCCCTATGCGATCGCTGAGCCGGCGACTTTGCCGGGTAGCCGACTGTACCGCCGCGTACCACCGGAGAGGGCCGACTACGCTGCAGTGATATCTATTTGCGACAACACCAGGAGGATGTGATGCGCGCAATTCAGATAGCCGAGCTCGCGGGACCGCAGGCTGCGGCGGTGGTCGAGATCGACGAACCGGCTGGCGACGCCGCTGGTGAGGACACCGTTCTGGTCGACGTACACGCCGCGGGAGTGGCGTTTCCCGACGCGCTGCAGTCCCGCGGCCTCTATCAGTACAAGCCGGCATTGCCCTACACCCCGGGCGCGGAGATCGCCGGGATCGTCCGCAGCGCACCCGGCGACGCGCAGGTGCGCCCCGGTGACCGGGTGGCCGGGCTGACGATGCTGTGCGGCGCCATGGCCGAAGTCGTCGCGCTACCACCGGAGCGGCTCTTCAAGCTTCCCGATTCGGTGTCGTTCGAGGCCGGGGCCGGGCTGCTGTTCAACGATCTGACCGTGCACTTCGCACTGCGCAACCGCGGCAGACTCGCCGAGGGCGAGACGGTGCTGGTCCACGGTGCCGCCGGAGGCATCGGAACCTCCACGCTGAGGCTGGCGTCCCCGTTCGGCGCGTCGAGGGTGATCGCCGTGGTCAGCACCGAGGACAAGGCCGACGTCGCCCGAGCGGCGGGGGCCACCGAAGTCGTGCTGGCCGACGGGTTCAAGGATGCGGTGAAGACGCTGACCGACGGTCGCGGGGTGGACGTCATTGTCGACCCCGTCGGCGGCGACAGGTTCACCGATTCGCTGCGTTCGCTCGCCCCCGGCGGCCGGTTGCTGGTCATCGGGTTCACCGGCGGTGAGATTCCCACGATCAAGGTGAACCGGCTGCTACTGAACAATGTCGACGCCGTGGGCGTCGGCTGGGGCGCGTGGACCCTGAGCCATCCCGGCTACCTGCAGGAGCAATGGGCCGAGCTGGAACCGCTGTTGGCGTCGGGGGCGGTGTCGGCACCCGAACCGGTGGTGTATCCGCTCGAGCGGGCGGCCGAGGCGATCGCCTCTCTGGAGGACCGGACCGCCAAAGGCAAGGTGGTCGTCTCGCTGCGCTGAGGCGTGGTGTCCCTACCAGCGCAACCTAGGTGATCCAGTCCGGTTGCTGGTCGACGTCGACCGCGGAGAAGTCTTTGTGGGCCAGCCCGGCCAGGGTGCCGCCGTCGGCCACGAACTCCGATCCGGTCGAGAA
Organism: Mycobacterium sp.; assembly: GCA_020438915.1. Classification (GTDB taxonomy): domain Bacteria; phylum Actinomycetota; class Actinomycetes; order Mycobacteriales; family Mycobacteriaceae; genus Mycobacterium. The sequence goes on along the minus strand of JAGQTR010000104.1, from coordinate 16,033 downwards.
GCTCGACTCGTCGCTGGCCAGATAGACCACGAGGTTGCTGATCTCCTTCGGCTGGGCGATGCGGCCGAGTGCGCTCTGAAAGATGTCTTCGGGAACCCAGTCGGCCATCGGGGTCTTCACCAGACCCGGGTGAATGGAGTTCACCCGAATCCCGAACTGCCCCAACTCCACAGCGGTGGACTTGGTCAGCCCGCGGACCGCGAACTTCGTTGCGGTGTAGCCGTGGCAGGCGACCGTACCGGCCATGGCTTCGATCGAGGAGATGTTGATGATCGACCCGTGACCGGACTTCTTCATCGTCGGCACCACCGCCCGGATACCCAGAAACACACCGGTCAGATTGATATCGAGGATGCGATGCCATTCCGAGAGCTCGAAATCCTCGACCGTGCCGATGTTGAGGATCCCGGCGTTGTTGACCAGGACGTCGACCCCGCCGAACTCCGCTATGGCGGTGGCCACCGCGGCATCCCAGTCTTCGGTGCGGGTGACGTCGAGATGGACGTAGCGGGCACTGTCTCCGAGTTCCTTGACGACTTGTTCGCCGTCGGCATCCAGAATGTCACCGCACACCACCTTCGCGCCGTGTGCGACCATCTCGCGCGCATGCGATGCGCCCATCCCACGGGCCGCCCCACTGATCAGTGCGACCTTGCCCGCCAACCGTCCAGTCATCAATTCTCCTGTCATCAAAGTGTTTTCAGTTCGTAGTCGTCGGGGTCGGGACGATGGGTCCACTTCCAGTAATCCACAATGCGCCACGCGAACAGCGTGGGCAGTTCACCGGCGGAGTTCTTGTAGTAGCTGCTGGTGACGGCGGGATGGGAGTAGACCATGGTCTTGAGGCGGGCCTGGCTGCGCCGGTCGTAGTCGGCGCACACCTGCGCCTTCGGCACCGCCGAGTCGGCACCGGAGGCCAGCAGCATGTCGATGCATCCCAGGACGTAACGCATCTGGCATTCGGAGTTGTAGATGAGGCTGGCGCCGTTGACCGCGTTGGTACCCGGGCCGAACACACAGTAGAAGTTCGGGAAGTCGGGGACCGTCACACCCAGGTAGGCATACGCCGCATCACCCCAGGCTTCGTTCAACCCGACACCGTTGAGTCCGCGCACATCGATGGGCCCGAGTTGGTGATTGACGTCGAAACCGGTGGCCCACACCAAGACATCGGCCGGCCGGTGGCGGCCGGTGGCGTCGGTGACACCCTGCGCGGTGATCTCAGCGACGCCGTCGGTGATCAATTCGACGTCCTCGCGCTGCAAGGTGGTCAGCCAGGTTCCGTCGTCCTGCAGGGTGCGCTTGCCCATCGGCGGATACTTCGGCGTCACCTTCTCCAGCAGGTCCTCGTCGGCGGTGAACGCCCGCATCCAGGCAACGAATACCTCACGGATCGTCTGGTTTCCGGCGCTGACAGATAGGCCGCCGTTGTCCCAGCCGGGGTCGATGGTGATCTGCTCGTTGAGCGCGTCGGCGATCGGCCACCACGTGACGAACCGCAGCCACCGTCCGTAGTACGGCAGATGCCGGATGGCCCAGCGGGCGCCCGACCCGACCGCCGCGTGATAGTTGAGGTTGGGTGCCATCCACTGCGGGGTGCGCTGATAGACGTCGACGTGCGCGGCGGTATCGGCTATCGCCGGGACGAGCTGGAATCCGGTAGCGCCCGCCCCGATGACCGCGACGTTCTTGCCCGCCAGGTCGACGCCGTCGTCCCAGTCCGCGCTGTGAAACGACGGACCTTCGAAAGCGTTGGCACCCGGGATATCCGGGATCACCGGGTTACTGAACTGGCCGACCGCACAAATCAGGCCGCGGGCGGTCAGCGTCTCGGTGACCCCGCAGGCGTCCCGGATCCGCACCCGCCACGTCGCAGTCACCTCGTCCCATTCAGCGCCACTGACCTCGGTGTTGAACCGGACATGGTCGGCGATCTCGTAGCGCGCCATCACGTCGTTGAGATACTGCAGGATCTCCGGCTGGGTTGCGTAGTGGTGCTCCCAGTGGTCGGTGGGCTCGAACGAGTAGGTGTAGTACTGGCTGGCGATGTCGACGCGGCACCCCGGATAGTGGTTGGCCAGCCAGGTGCCGCCCGCCCCGGATTGCTTCTCGACGATGGTGAACGGGATTCCGGCTTGTTTGAGCTTGATGCCCGCCAGCAGCCCGGACTCTCCGCAGCCGATGACGAGCACTCCGAAGCCGGCTCGCTGCGCTGCGGTCGAGGCGAGCGCCGGGCCGTTCTGGTCGGTGTCGGTGACCCTCAGGTCCGCAGCGATGTAGTCGACGAACTCGTCGGTCACCTGACCGGCGGTCGTCACGTCCAGCATGGATCGCAGCTGGTTCTCGTCGGGGATGAACGGCGGCGGGCAGCCCCGGTCGCGGTACTGGCGAATGACGTCGAAGGCTCGCTGACGGACGGTCTGTTTGTCGGGCTCACTCATCGCGCCCTGCAGATCCATGGCGATGAGCATGAAGGGGCCGGGCAGTTCGTCCAGCATGCTGAGATCGCCGGTCATGTGCACCATCGACATCAGCAACGCGGGCACACTGGCCTCGTCGATGGCCGCGCGGATCACCTCGTCGGCGTCGTCGAACGGCAGACCGGTCAGCCGTGCGAGCTCGGAGTCGCGCACTGCGGCACCGGTGAGGTGTGGCATGCACCACACCATACAGATGGTCGTTGGTGGATGATCAGACTCCGAGGTCGCATCGGTCGGCGGTGCGCAATACTGGGCGGGTGAACAGTCTTGGCGGCAAAGGTGTCCTGGTGACCGGCGCCGCTTCGGGTATCGGGCAGGCCACCGTGCAAGCACTGCTCGCCCAAGGGGCTTCGGTGATCGGCATCGACCTCGCTCCCGAAGCGCCCCAGAGCCTTTCGGCCGGCCGCGAATACCGCCACGCCGATGTGCTGGACACAGCGGCTGTCGAACGCGCGGTCGCCGCAGTGGTCCAGACAGCCGGCCGACTGGACGGTGTGGTCCACTCGGCAGGCGTAGGGGGCGGCGGCCCGATACACGTGTTACCCGATGAGGAATGGGACCGCGTCCTCAACGTGAACCTCAAGGGCACCTTCGTGGTCATGCGGGCCGCGCTGGCCCAGATGGTGACCCAGGATCGCGTCGACGGTGAGCGGGGCTCGATCGTCACGCTGTCCAGCATCGAAGGTCTTGAGGGCACCGCCGGCGGCAGCGCCTACAACGCTTCCAAGGGCGGGGTGGTACTGCTCACCAAGAACGCCGCAATCGACTACGGGCCCAGCGGAATCCGCGCCAACGCGATCTGCCCGGGATTCATCCAGACCCCGTTGTTCGAATCGGTCATGGGGTTGCCGGGCATGGACGTGCCGCGGGAGGGCCTACGCCACGAGCACAAGCTCCGGCGATTCGGCCGACCCGAGGAGGTCGCGGCCGTGGCAGCGTTCCTGCTCTCGAGCGGGGCCAGCTTCGTCAGTGGCCAGGCTATCGCCGTGGACGGCGGCTACACCGCCGGACGCGACCACCACGTCACCGAGTTGATCGGCCTCGGCGAACAGCAGCACCAACCCTGATCGGTCCCGGTCACCAGAGCACCGCGACAGCGGCGGCGGCGAAAGCCAGCACGCCCACCGCGACGAACAGCAGCCGCGGTATTGCCTCCCCGGTGCGCCGTTGCCGGGCGCTACCCATGCCCAGCAGCCCGCCGAGGATTACCAGGATCACCAATTTGACCCCGATTTTGGGGTAGTTCAGTTCGATGCCGGCCGGCCAGGGCGCGGCGAGCGCGAGTCCGGTGAGCAGCGACGCCAGCACGCCGTAGTCCATCACCCGGGTCGTTCGGAACCGCCTGGCGGCGGCCTCGGCCACCCACGCGCCGAAGATCACGGCGAACCCGACGATGTGCAGCAGAACAACTACAGAACGTAGTATTTCCATGACGTGAGGCTACCGCGAGGCATCCGGGTGGCTTCGCTGAACACTGGGGTCCAAATCCGGCGTCAAGGCGGCCACAAGCATTTTCGCGGTCAGTGCGACCATGCCGGCGCGGTCCGATCCGGCGGGACGTTGCAGCGCGATGCGCAGACACGCACTCGACGTCACCCCCATGGTGAGGAATACGAGGTCGTCCAACTCGGGCGGCGAGAGGTCGGGCCGCGCTCGGCCGGGGATAGCACCGGCGAGGGGAAGCAGACTGCGTTCGATCTCGTCCATCGCCGTGTGATTGACGTAGGCCGGCACACCAGAAGATGAGGAAGCGAGCGCCGCCTGGACGATCGCGGCGTGTTTTTCGTATGCGGAGGTCAGTGTGTCCACCACGATGAAAGCCGCGGCGTCGACGTCGCGGTCAAGCGCCCGGCTGACACCGCGCACCAACTCGAAGGAGATGTCACGGGTGGCTTCGTCGACCAGTTCCGCGAGGATCGCCGCACGGTCCGGAAAGTACCGATAAACAGTGCCGATACTGACATGGGCGGTATCGGCGACAGCCTGTGTCGTCAGCGACTCGACGCCACTCTTAGCCACCAGTTTCAGCGCCGTGTCGAGAAGTCGCCGGCGCATTTCCCGTGCCCGTTGCTGCTGCGGGAGGCTCCGCGCGCGAGT
>JAGQTR010000104.1:0-11396 GCA_020438915.1 Mycobacterium sp. | reverse complement strand
GTATGCATGGACATCACAACGAGAGCGGTACCCAACGCCGATCTGGCCATAAGCCGTTACGGTGAGCGCGGACAGCAGTGGGTGGATGGAGTCCACACCGGCGATCCACTGGCCGATGCGGTTGTCGCAGATTTTGCCGGCCTGCCGCGCGGCGCCGGCATGGCGATGTTCCGGGCCGCATTGACCGACGGGATCGATACGGTCGCCGACGCCCCCGCTTCGCTGCGGGCGCTGTTCGACGAGGTGGACCGGGAGCCGGCCTGGTTGGACCACGAGCGCCTCGACCGCGCAACCGGACACCTGGTCCGCCACATTTCGTCCTACGGAATCGTGCTCGCAGCGGCATCCCTGACCGCTGGTGCGATGAACTCCGCTGCCGGCATGCCCTTGGTGCTGACCGGACGCTACACATCCCAAGCCGCGATGCGGTCGCTGGAAGTGGGCTCCTGGCTCGAAGAGATCCTCAAGCCTGGCGGTCTACGCCGCGACGGCGCCGGCTTTTCAACTACGTTGCGGGTGAGAATGATTCACGCGTTCGTGCGCAGCCATCTGTGGGCCAGCGGCGACTGGGACGAGGATGCGTGGGGCGTACCGATCGCACAGAGCTTCATGGCGTTCACCATCGCAGAGTTCGGCCACGTGGCACTGGCGGCCATGCACAAGCTGGGTGTGCGCTACACCGCCGACGAACTCGACGACATCTACCACTTCTGGCGCTACATTGCAGTGCTGAACGGCGTTGCCCCCGAGCTGAATCCCGCCATCGAGGCCGACCATATCCGCATCGAGGAACTTTACGCGTTAACAGCCACCGACCCTGACGACGCCGACCGCGAATTCGTCCGCGCCCTGACCCATGACTACCTCGCTGTTGAGATCGCCGAGTTGCTGCCTCTGGGCGGCCAGCGTAAGCACCAGCACGCTGTGTCGGTGGTGAACGGACTGACTCGCGCATTTCTGGGCGACGAGGCGGCCACCAAGCTCGGCGTCCCGGACACCGCCCTCAAGCACCTGCCCGGCCTGTTGAGCCCGGCGGTAGCCGGTGCCAATCGGATTCTCGCTGTGCTGCCCGGCGTCAATGGATTACGCACGAGGCGGGCGCTGGCCAACCATTCCCGGGTGATGACCGAGCAAAGGGCGCGGTACGGCATGACACACGACTTGGTGGATACCGCTCCATCCCAGGGCCAGCGCCACCCGGCGGCCGGATGAAGCTGCCTACAGTCAGATTTCTCATCGCCACGGCTGCAGTCGATGTACAGTGAGCTAAGGACTATCAAGACCAGGTAGTCGTACCGCCGGGGGTATGCATGACCACACCGCAACTATCAACACTTCCCACCACTCCGGCCAAGCCACACTCAGAGGCGACGGAGACCGCAGACACCGGGTCCGACTACGTCCGTGGAATGGCGCGGCTACTGCAGGCCGTCCAGGAACTGTCGCTGGCTCGCAGCCTCCCCGATATCCAGCGCATCGTGCGCACCGCGGCGCGTGAGCTCACCGGATGCGACGGCGCCACATTCGTGCTGCGCGACAACGGGAAGTGCTACTACGTCGATGAGGACGCGATCGCGCCGCTGTGGAAAGGCAGCCGGTTTCCCATGGAGGTGTGCATCAGCGGTTGGGCGATGCTCAACCGTGAAGCGGCGGTGATTCCGAATATCTACGCCGACGTGCGGGTGCCCCAAGCCGCCTATCGGCCCACGTTCGTCAAGAGCCTGGTGATGGTGCCGATCCGCACTCTCGACCCGGTCGGGGCTATCGGAAATTACTGGGCCTACGAGCGTGTGCCGTCCCCGCAGGAAGTTTCGCTGCTTCAGGCCCTCGCCGATTCGACCTCAGTGGCCATGGAGAACGTCGGGGTCTACGCCGAGCTGGAGCAGCGGGTGCGTGATCGCACCACTGCCCTGGAACAGGCGAATGAGGAGATCGAGCGGCTGTCGGTGACCGACGAACTGACCGGGCTCAACAATCGCCGCGGCTTTCACCTGCTCGCCGGGTCGGCGCTGGACGGCGGACGCAGCCATGGCCATAGCTGCCTGCTGGCGTTCGTCGATGTCGACGGCCTCAAGCGCGTCAATGACACCGACGGCCACGATGCCGGCGATGCCCTGATCAAAGATGTCGCCGCGGCGCTGCGGTCCGCGGTGCGGCCGTGCGACATCCTCGGCCGTCTGGGGGGCGACGAGTTCGCCGTGTTGATCATCGAGTCCGGCGATGACCCGGCCGCTCTAAAATCCCGGCTTACCGAAGCCATCCGCCGATTCAACGAAACATCCGACCGCCCGTACCGCCTCGCGGCCAGCATCGGCGTCGTACACGCCCCGCCGTCCGACTACAGCACGTTGGACGATCTGATCACCCGGGCCGACGAGCTGATGTACGTCGACAAGCGAGCAAAGTCAGCTTCGGAAGCCCCGGACTGAGCCAAGGTCCACCCGGGCGGTGACTCCAAGCCCGCTCGTGCAGTGACCCACACCACACAGCAAACTCGAACGAACCGGTTTCAGGCGCTCGGCCTGGCGCCCCGGAAACCCGAACAAGATCACTCCAGCCAGTCACTCGTATTCACGATTGCGGCATTCACCTGGCCTTACCTCGGCATGTATGCAAACTCACCTTCGCTAAAGTTGATTTAGTCCGAACAAGCAAGGACCATCTAGGCGTAGCGCTTGCCGGGCGATCCTCGGCGCCGCGAACGTCACAGCAAACACGCCCCGGAATCCGGGGTCGAGCAGGGAGTAGGAAAAATGTCGTTCACACAGTTCCGAACAGACTTCAAGCGCGCCAGGAATCGGCGGCGCATGTATGCGCGGATCAACGCGCTGCCCGCGGCGACGGTGCGCGCTGAACTGCTCGCGATCGCAGAGCGGCATGAGGAAGCGCATCACTGACCCGACGTTTTCACCATCCAGAGCCGGCTTCCCTGCCCCGGTAACTGCAGCCGGCCACCAGCAGCCGTTGCTCAACCCAGGGCCAGTCGATTCGCTCTTGTTCAAGGCGCACCCGTTCACCCAACCCGTCCTCTACCAGTTCGACGTAGAGGTCGTGCTCATCAGGCGTCAGTCGGGTGAGGGCCGACGTGGTGGGACGGTCTTCGCTCACCCAGCGCTCGCGATGGGTCAGCAGCGTCTCACGGTCCATCAGGACCGAGCGTGCCCGCGGCAGCCACGCACGCAAACGGTCGAGGATGGCGAAGCCGTGGGTGTCGATGTCTCCCCAGTAATGAACGTCGGCGTCGGCCAGCCAGCTCAGCCTGCCGACATTGTCGACGTCGAAACCTTTCCCCCAGATCACGACGCCGCCCTCGGGGATATCGACGCTCAGGTAGCTGATCTCGTTCTCGACGATAACGGCCGTCCTCGGAACGATGCTGAGTTCTGCCAGCTCTTCGGATCGCGCCGCCAGTTCCGTCAGTGGAGCAGGCAGGCCCAGCGACGATGCGGGCCGCAGCCGGACCAAACCAGGCTTAGACCTAAGGCCAAGGCCGGCAAGGAATCCCCCGGCGGTCGCCGGCACCCCGAGCATTGCCGCCAGCACGGTTCGGTGCCTTTCGGCGAACTTGGTGTCGACGCCGGGCGCACTGATCTCGCGGAGGTATCTGTGTGAGTGACGGTGGCTGTCGAGCCAGGAGTAGGCAGCGATCAGTTGGGGCATCTCGGCCGCGAGTTCGAGCGCGCGCAGCGGGTGCTCGATGACCCACTGCCGAACCTGCGGTAGCCCGTGCGCGAGAGCCAGGAGCTCGTCGAAACGGCGTACCGTGTTCGTCACTCCCAGCAACGCCCAGGCCTGTTCGGCCGATGACACCACCGCGCGGACGGGTAGCCGATTGCGGCCGATCTGTCTGCCTCCGATCGACTGCCACTGCATGGTGTATCGGGTGTCGTTGCGGCGGCCCGCATCGAGCGCGGCGACCCAGTCTTTGGCGGCGGCAACGTCATCACCGACCTGCGACGGTTTGGGACCACGCAGCGGCACGTCGATCGGATCGAAGGCTTCACCGTTGGCGTGCGCGCGCAACAGCGAGCCGTCGTCCCACCGGCGCCTCACCCTGGCGACAATGTCGCCAGGGTTCGTCCAGCCGCTGCTCACGCCCGTTGGCCGTCGCGCCGTGTGCGGTACTCCTGGATCGTCATCGTCTGAAGCCGAGAGAATGTTCCGGTCGGATTGTCGACGAATCCGATTGCCTTCACGTACGGCTCGATGATGTGGACCTTCTGCAGGGGTGTGACGATCAGGAGTTGCAGCCCGAGCGTCGCGAAGAGCTCCAATGCGTAGCGGGTCGATACGTCCGAGCCACGCCCGAAAGCTTCGTCGATGACGGCGAACCGGAAGTCTCGCGATTGCTCGGCGCCCCACTCAAGCCCGAACTGGTATGCCAGGGACGCCGCGAGAATCGTGTAGGCGAGCTTCTCCTTCTGACCGCCGGACTTGCCGTCGGAGTCGCTGTAATGCTCCCATTCGTCGTCGGTATCCACGTCCCGCTCGGACGCCGAGAAGACGAACCAATTTCGTACGTCAGTGACCCTCCTGGTCCAGTTCTTGTCGGATTCTGCGTAGCCATCGCGGCCACGGAAGCGTTCGATGATCCGCTTGACGTCCAGGAAGCGCTGCTCGGAGTATTGGTCGCCATCGACGGCGAGGCTGTCATTGGTCAGATTGCGCAGATCCGAGCGAAACTGTGCGACATCCTGATTGGTAGTGAACTCCGTCTCCAGCCGGATGTAGCGACCGGGGTTGTAAGGCACCGCCCCGAGCGCATCGTTGATACGCGCGACGCGCTCGCCGATGGCTGATGCCTGCCGGTTGAGCCAATTGTTGAACCCAGCCAGCTCCTGGATCGCGTTCTTATTGAGCTGTTCCTTGAACTCGCTTTCGAAACGCGGGAGGGCGTCCGTCGCGACGCGGTCACGATATGCCACGAACTCATGGCGGGCCTCGACGTTGGCGTCCATGTCTGCGCGAAGTTCGGGCCACCGGCCCAACACCGCAACCATGTACTGTCCCAGACTCTGGCCATACCCACCGAGTTCCCGGGTGAGTCGCTCAATTCGCCCGTGAAGGACAGTAGAGAGACTATTTTCCGCCTCGGAACACTCCCCTGCGCGCGTCGGACGATTCTTCGCGAGGCGCTCGTCGAGGGCCGGGTAGTGCGCGCGGGCGACTCTCAAGTCCTGCTCTGGTTGCGCCGCGACGAAATCGTCGTCTCGCTTCTTGTTCTGACGTGCTTGCTCCACGGCCTGCGCCATGGTGGCGATCCGGCCGGTCAGTTTCCTGATCAACTCCCCCACGGCGGTGGCGCGCTCGGAGTTTTTGCCCAGCGCACGCGTGATCTCCTCTAGTCGCGACGAGCCGCCCTGCAGGCGGATGCGTTCGGCGTCATGGTCGTTCGCACGCGACTCTGCCTCTTCGACATCGACTTCCATCCAGCTGCGGAAACCCTCGAGACGCAGGAAAGCGTCCAGCCTCCCCTGCAGCATCTCCCGTCGTGCAGCCAGTCCGGCCAACTCTGCCGACACTTTCTCACGCTCGGCCTGCAGCTCGGCGAGTTCGGTGCGCAGCGCGGCGATCTTCCGTTCGTTGGCCCAGCCGAGAACCCATCGCCGAGGGTCGTCGATGCGGTGCCGATCGTCTTTTTCATGGCGCTCACCGAAACGCACCTGGCCCTCACGGGTCACGGCTCGCCGCTGGCTACGGAACTCCTCGAGGGTTGCCGCGCATCGGTAGTCGGCCCGCTTCACGAGTTCGTCGACGAGGTACTCCTCGAACGGTCCTTCTTTGACCTCGATGCAATCGGCGAGAACCAACCCGTCATGTGACGGTGACTGGAGGCGAACCCGTTGCCGGGGGACTTTTTCGTAGACCAGCTTCGCCCCGATCAGACGCCCACCGCGACCGCGGAAGGTGAGCCGACGGGCGTTTACCCAGCCTGCGACGGCGTCATAGTGCTGTTGCGGCACCAACAGGGAGAGCGCGAATCCGCGCAGTACCCGTTCCGCGGCTCCGCGCCAGTCGGAGTGTTCCTCGAATACATCGAGTAGTTCACCGGCATAGGGCAGGTCGTCGGGCGTCAAACCCAATGCGGCACAGAGTTCCCCGCGAACCTCGACCTGCTCCACCGGGAGATTGCTGGTGCGCTGCTCCAGGCTGGCGAGCTCATCGGCGACGGTGTCGCACTTGCGTTGGAGCTCCTTGTCGGCGCCGATTGCCTCGGCGGTTTCTGCGTCAACAGTGCGCTTGTCGGCAGTGAGGCGCGGGCGCTCTTCGGACACCCGAGCGGACAGGGCCGTGAAATCCTCCCTGCGGACAATCGGCGCGAGTTCGGCGTCGTTGACAGCCGCGTCGAACAACGCCCGCGCGCGACGACGCTGTTCGGCTTGTTCGCGGGCCTCACGGGCAAGTCGCTCGAGTTCGCCGATGCGATCTCCGCCCGCCATGGCCCGCTCCTCGATGAGGGATTCGCGTTCGCGGGTGAGCTCATGCTGTTCGGCTTCGGCGGTGTCCAGCTCCTGCCACAGCGCCGCACCTTCGGATTCCAGCGCGGCGATCTCATCGGCGAGCAGGGTTGAACGAAGCTCAGCGATGAACAGCCGCACGGCTGATCGCTGGCATTCGAGGTTATCGCGCTGCGTGAGCGCGTCATCGTACTTCACCGTTGTCTGCGCGACGGGTTCGAGCGCTTCGAGTTGCTCCCGCGCGCGCATGACGGCATCGTGTGCCTTGGTCAGGTCTTCGAAGTGGCCGATGATGTCGCGGACGCGGTCGGTGGAGTCACTCGGTTCGAGCATGTGGTCCCGCACGAAGTCGTTGAGATTACCGACTGACTTCATCGACACTGTCTGATGGAACAGCTCGAGCGCCTGCTCGGATCGGACTCCAAGCAGCCGGCGCAAAGAGGTTGCGTATTTGGGGAATTCGTCGAACACCTCGGCGCCGCCGGCACGCAGCCTCTTTCGCAGATCCCGCAGTTCCGAACCGAAGTCGGCGAAATCCGTGGCGATGGACAGTTCTTTGGTTGCGGTGACGAAAAACCGGTAGGGCTGACCGGTGCTCTCGCGCTGCTGGAAAACCTGGGCCAGGGTGACGGTCTCGTCGTAACCGTGGTTGGTGAAGACTCCCAGGATCACCGAGTAGCTTCGTCGGTTCTCACGCAATCCCTTCGCGCGGGAACGGCCGGTGGCCTCGACGCGCTCGGATTTGTAGTGACCTTCGACATACGAACGCAGCGTGCGTTCCTTGGCCTCGGCGCCGGCAGCTTTGTTGTACGCGGCCTTATGCGAGGGCACCAACAAGGTCGTGAGTGCATCGACGATCGTCGATTTGCCGGAACCGATATCGCCGGTGAGCAGCGCGGTGTCGGTCCCCGGGGTGAACCGCCAGACATGGGCGTCGAAGGTGCCCCAGTTCAAGACCTCGGTGTGTTGCAACCGGTAACCGGCCCTCGTATCGTCGCGAGGTTGGGCAGCAAAGCCGGCTGTGCTATTCATCGGCAGCGTTTCCCCCGGCGTACTCCTGAAGCTTGCCCGCGAAATTCGAGAGAGTTTGGGCGTCAACGTAAGCCTTGAGTATCCTCCGCACTTCCCAATGGTCGGATTGACCACGCAGCTGTCGCAGGAAGCCCAGTTCAGCGGCTTTCCTGATCGTCGTCTCGGCTTGGTCAGCGACCCGAGCGTCGTTGGTAGAGAACGCCTGGAAGACACTTAACATCTCGGTGATCTGGTCGGTGGACAGCACCAGCCGGCCCTCCCCGCCGGTGGTTTCGAATTCGACGAGCCGCTTGCGCAACAGCACCAACAGCAGACTGACGTTGTATGTCAGTGCCCGACGGCGCACCAGCCGCGGGAGGGCTTCGTCTCCCTCCTGCTCTGGCCGGGATCGGAGATAGGCGTAGCCCTCGGCATCATCGACGATCACGTCGACACCGATAGCGGCGAAATGGTCACGGACACCGGCTCCCAGGCGTTCCAGCGATACCCACGTGTCCTCATCTGACTCGCGGTAGACAACCCCCTGCATCAGCCGGATGATGGCACTGGCGACGGCGTGTTCATTGCTCATCGGCGCCGCACCGTCACCTTCGGCAACCTCGCTCGTTTCGTCGTGTCCGGGTCAGCGGGGTTGCAGTATTCAAGGAGCGTTTCATCGCTGGCATCCATATCGACGGTCAAATCGTCGTCGCTGAGTGCGAGATAACCGACGATTTCCGCGGCTCCCTGCTCGATCGGGTGCAGCATAAGGACATCGGACAACAGGGCCGAGGTCCTCTCGGGCAGAACGGTCCGAATGATCTGGGCCAGGCGCGCCTGGTCGATATAGGTCTGGGTGAAGAGAAGATCGGAATCGACCTCCTCGGTTTCCGCGGGGAGACTGCTTTCCACGGCCACCGCGGCGGGCGATTGGTAGAGCGGACGCTCGAACGGTAATGCGATCTCGATGCCGGGCTGGTCGACCTCGAGACCGAAAGCCGGGGGGTGTTCGCGGACTTCTAGAGCTGCGCTCTCCACCGCCCGGACTAGATCCAAAACACGCCGATTCTCCAGCCATACCTGGTCGTCGAGGAAATGGCGCAACTGTTCGGATATCAGCCGGACCGTGCGCTGTGCGCGGTCGGCAGCCTCGGACCAGTCGTGGTGAATACCACGAATCCGCTGGTCGGCCTCGATGGTTTCGAGTGCTGACACCTTGCCAAGCAGACCGTTGAGTTCAGCTTGACGCGCCTCGGAGAGCAGGAAGTCGTAGAACGCCTGAAAGCTGCGGCCCTGGTCCGAGCCGGTGATCTCGGAGCGGCTTCCGACCAGCTCGGCCAGCAGTTCGCCCTTCGATCCATCCCAAGCCGCGATCTTCTCCCGCGCGGCACGATCCAAGAGCCGGAAGTTCTCTTCGACTTCGCGAAAATCCGAGAGCAGTTCCCGCGCGGTTGCCGAGAGTTGCTGGTAGCGGTCACGAACCCCGGTCGCATCCATCACCCTGACCACGCCGGCCTCCACGGCCGCAATCTCGGCGTCGAGTTCATTTCGGCGTCGGTGTAATTCGGCCAGCCGGACGTCGGTCTTGGATTCTGTACCGTGCACGATCTGTCGGAGCAACTCGACCACGGTGTGCAACCTGGACTCGGTTCCCACGAACGATCTGCCTTTGAGGGTGCTGATCCAGGCATAAGCCTTCTCGAACGCAGGTGTGACCTCGTAGTGGACCTGATCGTCGCCGGGAGGGTAGAACCGGCGCAGATAGGCGGTGTCGATGGCCGCCCAGTCCTCCAAATACGATTTGGGATCTTTGGGGAAGCGTTGCTGCCCGTTCTCGGTGTGAACCTCGGCATTCAATGCGTAGAGGTGGTCGTCCAACGCGGCCATGACCTCGCTCGCCGAGCATGCTCCCCGATTGCCCTCGACGAAGAACTCCCCGAGGAAGGAGAGAATAAGCGTCGAGTTGCCGGCACGTAGCAGTCGCCACGCAGGGTGCCGGTCCCGCAACGCTTCGATCGCTGCATACTCCACAACCAGAGCGTAAGTGGTCTCACCGACAGCTATGCGTGCCGGACCGACCGCGATGCCGGCGCGGCTGCGTGAGGTTTCCCGAGACCGTGCAGGCATCAGCAAGATCGGACCCCGGCAATCGCGTGTGACTGTGGTGGGAATGTGCTGTCGAGTGGACTGAGAGGCCATTCGGGCGGGTGTAATCGAGGGGTAATCCGACAACGAATCCACCGGGTTTCGATTCAAGCCCGGACAGGCGGATGGAGCAGCTGATGAATCGATTGACCGGCCTGGACGGCATTTCCCTGCACGGCGAAACGACCGTGATGCCCACTCACGTTCTGGCGGTTGCGTTTTGCGACCCGGCCGCGCGTGGCGACCTGACCGCCGGGGCGCTGATGCGGCTCCTGGCTGAACGAGCGGCGGCGATTCCCGGTTTTCGGCAACGACTACTCACCAAACCCTTCGGTTTGGGTCAGCCGGCATGGATCGCCGACCCTGCGTTCGATATCGACAACCACCTGCATCGTGTGCGGCTGGCCCAACCCGGCACCATGGAAGAGCTCTGCGCCCTCGTCAGCGAGTTGCACGCGCAGCCTTTGGACCGTCGGCGTCCCTTGTGGGACGCCTGGGTCGTGCAGGGTTTGGCCGACGGCAGGCTGGCGGTGGTGATCAAGTTCTCCCACGCGATAGCCGACGGGGTGGGCGCGGTGACCTCCCTGCTACCCGGGCTGATGACCGCCGATCCGGATGCCGGATTCGCCGCGACGGCGCAGCACGCGACGACGGCCATTCCTGGCGTAACTGAGCGGGTGCAAGACGTCGTCGACGAGGTTGCCGCCAACACCGCGGCGGGCCTTCGGGTCACCGCCAAGGTGGCCCCCGTCGCGATCAAGGCGATGGTGGGAAGAACTCTCGGGTCGGTGCGCCACCTGCTCACCGACGCTGGCCCACAGCGTGCCACGGCGCGCGATTCCGAGCCAGACCGGAAGTCGCCGCGCAACCGGCTGAGTGCCCCGCTCACCGCGCGGCGCAGCGTCGCGTTCGCGGCGGTGGCCATGGACGATCTGCACGCGATCACGGCCGCATTCGGCGTGACCGTCAACGATGTTTTCCTCGCCGCGACGACGTCGGCGCTGCGACGGTGGCTGGAAACCCACGACGGGGTGCCCAGTTCCCCGCTGCGCACCATGATGCCGATCTCCACGCGAGGCGCTGAGGACAATGCATCCAACAGTTGGTCGCCGGTTGTCGTCACACTGCCGGTCCATCTGGCCACCGCGGTCGACCAGCTGGCCAGCATTCACGACGCGACGTCGCGCATCAAGAGCGCCCGAAGGTCGGCACCCCCGATAAACCTCGCTGACGTCATAGAGCTGGTGCCACCGGC
Source organism: Mycobacterium sp. (assembly GCA_020438915.1). Lineage (GTDB taxonomy): Bacteria > Actinomycetota > Actinomycetes > Mycobacteriales > Mycobacteriaceae > Mycobacterium. The sequence goes on along the minus strand of JAGQTR010000104.1, from coordinate 527 downwards.
CCTCATCGAGATCGCCACAGGTCTGTACACCGGCCTGAAGCTGTCGCGATTCCATTCCCCGGTAGCGCACCTGATCACTTCCAACGTCGCCGGACCGGCTGAGACAAGATATTGCGCCGGAGCACATGTCCTCGGCATACATCCCATGGCGCCGTTGGTTGAAGGCGCCAACCTCAACGTCACCGCCGTGTCCTACGACGGCACGTTGGCCGTCGGTCTGGTCGCCTGCCCCGACAACGTCGAGAACGTCGCCTCCATCGCGCGCGGGATCGAGGATGTGGTCGGTGAGCTGAAAATGGCGGCCGACGCCAGGACCGGTTACAGCGCTGACCTGACCCCGGCCATCCCGGCAGAACACGTTGTGATGCCAGCCGTTTCCACCGCGCAGTCGGCGTAGCTGCTTCGTCGCGATTCCCGGCGTGGCAGTAACCACAAATGGCAGTAACCACAAATGGAAACGGCCCCCGGAGTCTCCTCCGAGGGCCGTTTCCGTTTAGTAGCGGGGACAGGATTCGAACCTGCGACCT
>JAGQTR010000103.1 GCA_020438915.1 Mycobacterium sp. | reverse complement strand
GGCTGCTCGGCGATCTCCTTGAGCATGAAGTATTCGAAGCCGCCCTTTTCCGCGGCCGAAACGTCCCAGTCGACGTGAAACTGCCGAGCAGACGCCTCGTCCGGGTTGCCGGCGAAGTCGGTGATCCGGTACCCGTTGGCGGTGACCACCACGGCTTGATCCTGACCGAGCTCGACGGCTTCGCGGGTGTGCTCGATGAACGCGGCGACATCGGAGCCGACGAACATCTCGCCGTCGCCGACGCCGAGCACCAGCGGAGTGGACCGCCGAGCGGCAACGATGGTCCCCGGGTCGTCGGCATGGGCGAAGACCAACGTGAAATGACCTTCGAGCCGGCGCAGCACCGACAGCACCGACTCGGGGAAATCCCCGGCATACTCGCCGAGGGCATACTCCCGCGCCACCAGGTGGACGGCGACCTCGGTGTCGGTGTCGCTGGTGAACTCCACCCCGGCACCCTCCAGCTCGGCACGCAGGGCGGCGAAGTTCTCGATGATTCCGTTGTGGACCACCGCAACCTTTCCGGTCGCGTCGCGGTGCGGATGGGCGTTGCGGTCGGTCGGCCTGCCATGGGTGGCCCAACGGGTGTGCCCGATCCCGGTAACGCCGACGAGTTCGTCGTCGGCGGCCTCGGAAAGGGCCGCCTCGAGGTTGGCGAGACGACCCGCCTTGCGGCGAACCGTGATCCCGCCCTGACCGTCGATCAGCGCCACGCCCGCAGAGTCATACCCCCGGTACTCCATCCGGCGCAGCCCATCGACGACGATGCCGCAGGCGGGACGTGGCCCGACGTAGCCGACGATTCCACACATAACCGACCAGGGTAGTGCAGGAACACCGCACTCCCCGGTGGGTTACGGTCATCGGGTGGCCCGCACGAGGAAGCTCTTTGCCGCGTTGACCCGCCGTGGCCCACACCGCGTGATGCGCGGTGACCTGGCCTTTGCCGGGCTGCCGGGGGTCGTGTACACCCCAGCCGTCGGCAAGAATCTGCCAGCCGTGGCCTTCGCGCACGACTGGGTCACATCTGCGCAGCGCTACCACGGAACGCTGGAACACCTGGCGTCCTGGGGCATCGTCGCCGCCGCCCCCAATACCGAGACCGGGCTGGCCCCGTCGGTGCTGAACCTGGCCTACGACCTGGGCATTGCCTGCGACATCGTCGCCGGAGTGCGGCTGGGCGCCGGTGACATCAGCGTGCATCCAGCGAAACTGGGAGTCGCCGGACACGGCTTCGGGGCTTCAGCGGCGGTGTTCGCCGCGGCGGGCATGACGGCCAAGCCCAACGCGGTGTTCGCCGCGTACCCCACGATCACCAAACCTCCCGCCGAGCAGCCGGCGGCGACGCTGAATGTCCCGGGTCTGATCCTGACGACGCCTGGGGACCCGATGACGCTGCGGTCCAATGCCGTGGAGTTGGCGCGGGCATGGACGACGGCCACGCTGCGCAGCACCCCCAAAGCCAAGTCGGGCGGCCTGGTCGAGGGACGTCGACTGGCCCCGGTCGTCGGGCTGCCCGGCGCCGACCGCGGCTCGCAGAAAACCGTCCGCGCGCTGATGACCGGCTACCTTTTGTACATGCTGGCCGGCGACAGTGAGTACCAAGCCTTTGCCGACGCCGAGGCCGAACTTGTGAAGACACCGGTGCTGGATCCGTTCGCCGACGATCCGGTCGACCTGCAGGACAAGGTGGTTGCCCTGCTGAAACCGTAGCTGCCGTCACCCCAACCAACTGGTTGGGTGTATACCTTGGGAATGCGGACAGGAATCTTTCTCAGTTACTCCGGCGGCTTCCTCGATGCGGTCGAGGACGTGGTCGAACTCGAGAAGATCGGCGTCAACATCGCACTGGTCGCCGAGGCCTACTCCCACGACGCGATCAGCCAACTGGGATTCCTCGCGGCCCGCACATCCCGGATCGAATTGGGTACCGGCGTCGTCCCGATCTACACGCGCACACCCACATTGCTGGCAATGACGGCCGCGGGACTGGATTACGTATCCGACGGCCGGTTCCGACTCGGCCTGGGTACGTCTGGCCCACAGGTCGTGGAGGGGTTTCACGGCGTACCGTTCGACGCGCCACTGGGCCGCACCCGCGAGGTCATCGACATCTGCCGTCAGGTGTGGCGCCGCGAGCGCGTCAGCTACCACGGCAAGCACTACCAAGTTCCACTACCCCCCGGGCACGGCACCGGACTCGGGAAATCCCTGAAGCTGATCAATCATCCAGTGCGGGAGCGGATTCCCATCACTGTTGCCGCCCTCGGACCGAAGAACGTCGAGCTGACCGCCGAGATCGCCGAAGGATGGCAGCCGGTGTTCTTCTACCCCGAGAAGGCCGACGAAGCCTGGGGCGAGGCCCTGCGTTCAGGCGCGGCCAAGCGCGATCCAGCGCTGGGTCCGCTCGATGTCATGGTCAGTGCCAGCCTGGCGATCGGCGACGACGTGGATGACCGATTATCCTGGGCCAAACCGCAATTGGCGCTCTACATCGGTGGAATGGGTGCCCGGGGGCGCAACTTCTACCACAACCTGGCGACCCGCTACGGATTCGGCGAAGTCGCAGATCACATCCAGGATCTCTACCTGGCGGGCAAGAAAGTCGAAGCCATCGCCGCAGTACCCGACGAGCTGGTGCGCCAGGTTTCGCTGGTAGGCCCACGTGGTTTCGTCAAGGAGCGCGTGGCCGCGTTCGCCGCTGCCGGCGCGACGACGCTACTGGTCCACCCACTTTCGGGTGATCGACGCGAAACCGTGGCATTCGTCGAGGAGTTACAGTCGCTGCTGCCCTGAGGTGCCGTCGTAGTACCGTTTCTGGTATGTCTGTCGACCGGCTTCTTCCCACCGAAGATGCGCGAGACCTCGTGGAGCTTGCCCGACAGATCTCCGACAAAGTTCTCGACCCGATCGTCGACCAGCACGAAGAGGACGAGACTTACCCCGAGGGTGTCTTCGCTACACTCGGCGACGCCGGGCTGCTGAGCCTGCCGTACCCGCAAGACTGGGGCGGCGGCGGTCAGCCCTACGAGGTTTACCTGCAGGTGCTCGAGGAGCTCGCCGCGCGCTGGGCCGCGGTCGCCGTCGCCGTCAGCGTGCACAGCCTGTCCTGCTATCCGCTGATGGCCTTCGGCACCGACGAACAGCAACAGCGCTGGCTTCCCGGCATGCTCGGCGGAGCGACGGTCGGCGCCTACAGTTTGTCCGAACCACAAGCGGGCTCCGACGCCGCCGCCCTGACCTGCAAGGCCACCGCCACCGACGACGGGTACCGGATCAACGGAGCCAAGGCGTGGATCACCCACGGCGGAATCGCCGATTTCTACAATTTGTTCGCCCGCACCGGCGAGGGCTCGCAGGGCATCTCGTGTTTCCTCGTTGCCAAGGACACCACCGGCCTGACGTTCGGCAAGCCCGAGGAGAAGATGGGCCT
>JAGQTR010000102.1 GCA_020438915.1 Mycobacterium sp. | reverse complement strand
ACCCGAATCGCCATCCTGCGCAAGAAGGCTCAGATGGATCGGCTCGACGTCCCCGACGACGTTCTCGAGTTGATCGCCAGCCGGATCGAACGCAACATCCGCGAACTCGAGGGCGCACTCATCCGGGTGACCGCGTTCGCCTCGCTGAACAAGACCGCGATCGACAAGTCCCTGGCCGAAATCGTGTTGCGGGATCTGATCTCGGACGCCTCCACCATGCAGATCAGTGCCGCGGCCATCATGGCGGCCACCGCCGAGTACTTCGAGACCAGTATCGAAGAGCTCCGTGGTCCCGGTAAGACACGTGCACTGGCGCAGTCACGCCAGATCGCGATGTATCTGTGTCGCGAACTCACCGACTTGTCGCTGCCCAAGATCGGCCACGCGTTCGGGCGGGACCACACCACCGTCATGTATGCCGAAAAGAAGATTCGCGCCGAGATGGCCGAGCGCCGTGAGGTCTTCGATCATGTCAAGGAACTCACCACCCGCATCCGTCAACGCGCCAAGCGCTGACGTCTCCCCCACCCTGTTCTGAAGACAACCTGCAGCGGTTGCCGCTGACGTATGCCGACTCACGCCCCCGACATCAAAAAACTTCTGTCCCCGTCGTCCCACCCGTCACAGCACGGAACTGTGTAGCAGGGTGTGGACAAACCGAGACGAATTCGCGTCCGGATCCCCAACCGCGTCCTCATCCCCAACCCCACCCAAGTTGTCCCCCCGATATCCACACTGTGCCCACAGTCCGCCACCACCCCTGGACTGCGAAGAACCACGCTTGTCCACAGTCTGCACAGGACCTATTACTGTTGCTGTTAAATACCTATTGATTACTTCTAGAAGAAGGCTCCTGGGGACACCCCGGACATTGGCGAGTTGACGATTTTTGCCGACGAACTTCACCCCGACCGATTGGCTTCCAACTTGAGCCTGAAAGCTCTACGGTGGTTCATCGACAGCCGTTTCGGTCGTCGTAGCACGTCCGGACGTGGCGGTGCGCGGCACCGAAAACTCGCTGATTGGGGCTCAGTCGGGGTGTGCATCGAAGGGACGCTATGAACGTGGAGACGCCAGGTCTCACGGATTTGAAGTTTCGGTTGACCCGCGAAGACTTTGCCGACGCGGTCGCCTGGGTGGCTCGCAATCTTCCGACCAGGCCGACGGTGCCTGTGCTGGCAGGTGTACTGCTGACCGGATCCGACGACGGGCTGACCGTGTCGGGATTCGACTACGAAGTCTCTGCCGAGGTGAAGGTTCCGGCGGAGATAGCTTCTCCTGGAAGCGTTTTGGTATCCGGTCGGTTGCTTTCAGACATCGTCAGGTCATTGCCGGCCAAGCCGGTGGACGTCAGCGCCGAAGGCACTCGCGTCTCGTTGACCTGCGGCAGCGCACGTTTCTCGCTACCGACGATGGCCGTCGAGGATTACCCGACGTTGCCGACTCTGCCCGAGGAGACCGGGGTGGTGTCTTCGGACCTGTTCGCCGAGGCCATTGGGCAAGTGGCCGTCGCCGCCGGCCGCGATGACACACTGCCCATGCTGACCGGTATTCGAGTCGAGATCTCCGGTGAGAAGGTTGTTTTGGCGGCCACCGATCGGTTCCGGCTTGCGGTACGGGAGCTGACCTGGTCCACGACATCTGCAGGCGTGGAAGCCGCAGTCCTGGTTCCGGCGAAGACACTGGCAGAAGCCGCCAAGGCCGGTACCGACGGCGAAGAAGTGCACCTGTCGCTGGGGGCGGGTCCGGCGGTCGGCAAAGAGGGCCTGCTGGGAATCCGGAGCAAGGGCAAGAGCGGTACAACCCGACTCCTGGATGCAGAGTTCCCGAAGTTCCGTCAGCTGCTTCCCAGCGAGCACACTGCCGTTGCCACCATCGATGTGGCGGAGCTGACCGAAGCGATCAAGCGCGTCGCCCTGGTGGCCGACCGGGGAGCGCAAGTCAGGATGGAGTTCGCCGACGATGTCTTGAGGCTGTCCGCCGGTGCTGATGATGTCGGCCGGGCAGAAGAAGACCTGGCGGTGGAATTCTCCGGTGATCCGCTGACCATCGCGTTCAACCCGACCTATTTGACCGACGGTCTCGGCTCGCTGCACGCCGAGCGGGTGACATTCGGCTTCACCACACCCAGTCGGCCGGCGGTGTTGCGTCCGGCGGGTGAGGGCGATGGAGAGGCCGGTGGTAGTGGGCCTTTCGCCGCGGCTCAAACCGACTACGTCTACTTGTTGATGCCGGTGCGTCTGCCGGGCTGATCCGCAGCATCAACACTCCGTAGCATCAACACAAGGAGGGACGCGCACATGCAACTGGGTCTCATCGGTCTGGGAAAGATGGGCTTCAACATGCGCGCCCGGTTGCGCGAAGGCGGCCATGACGTGGTCGGATACGACCCCAGGCCGGAGGTCTCCGACGTGGGATCCCTCGGTGATCTGGCAGCCGCGCTGAGCTCCCCTCGTATCGTGTGGGTGATGGTGCCTTCCGGTACCGTCACCGAACAAACCATCGCTGCTCTGACCGAGGTGCTCACCGCCGGCGATTTGGTGATAGACGGTGGTAACTCCCGCTATACAGCGGACGTACCGCACGCGAAATCGTTGGGGGAAAAGGGAATCGGCTTCATTGATGCTGGAGTCTCCGGTGGCATCTGGGGGCTCACCGAGGGTTACGGACTGATGGTGGGTGGCAGCGAAGCCGATGTAGCCCGGGCGATGCCGATCTTCGATGCGTTGCGTCCCCCGGGACCGGTAGCGGACGGATTCGTCCACGTGGGACCCGTAGGTGCCGGACATTTCGCGAAAATGGTGCACAACGGTGTCGAGTACGCCCTGATGACTGCTTACGCCGAAGGTTACGAGATGCTCGCCGCCGAGGGGTTGGTCAAGGATCCTCAGGCGGTCTACCAGGCCTGGACAAACGGCACGGTGGTGCGGTCATGGCTGCAGCAACTACTGGCCAAGGCGCTCAAGGAAGATCCGGGTCTGGATGAAATTAGCGGCTACACAGAGGATTCCGGGGAAGGCCGGTGGACGGTGGAGGAAGCGATCAGGTTGCGTGTTCCGGTGCCCAGTATCGCGGCAGCATTGTTCGCCAGGTTCCTCTCCCGCCAGGACGACTCGCCGACGATGAAGGCGGTCGCCGCACTGCGTAACCAATTCGGTGGACACGCCGTCAAACGAGTGAGCGAGTCCGGGTGACCGGGATAAATCGGTGTACGTTCGCCATCTCGCCCTGACCGACTTCCGGTCATGGGAGCGCATGGAACTCGACCTGGAACCCGGGCGCACGGTGTTCGTAGGTCCCAACGGTTTCGGAAAAACCAATCTCATTGAGGCACTGTGGTATTCATCCACGCTTGGCTCGCATCGGGTTGCCTCCGACGCACCACTGATCCGTGCCGGGACCGGCCGGGCGGTGGTGTCGACGATCGTCGTCAGCGAGGGCCGTGAACTTGCCGTCGACCTCGACATCACCTCCGGTCGGGCGAACAAGGCGCGGCTGAATCGCTCGCCAACGAGATCGGCACGCGAAATTCTGGGCGTCCTGCGGGCGGTGTTATTCGCACCGGAGGACCTCACGCTGGTGCGTGGCGACCCGAGTGAACGTCGGCGCTATCTCGACGAGCTCGCCACCACCCGTCGACCCCGAATCGCGGCAGTGCGTGCGGACTACGACAAAGTGGTGCGGCAACGCACCGCGCTTCTCAAAACCGCTGCCGGTGCACGATATCGAGGCGATCGCGGCGCGCTGGAGACATTGGATGTGTGGGATGGGTACCTGGCAGCGCATGGTTCCCAGTTGATCGCAGCGCGGGTAGGACTGGTGGCCGAACTCGCTCCCGAGGTGGAGAAGGCATATCAGTTGTTGGCGCCCGCTTCCCGCCCGGCGGCCATCCGCTATCGCAGCGGGGTGGAAGCGGTTGAGCTCGAAGCGACCGCCGGTGTCGCCAACCCGGCGGTGTTCGAAGCCGCACTCTTGGATGCGCTACGGAGCCGTCGCGAAGCAGAGTTGGAACGTGGAGTGTGTCTTGTCGGACCGCACCGCGATGATCTGGAGTTGCGACTCGGTGAGCATGTGGCGAAAGGATTTGCCAGCCATGGGGAATCGTGGTCGGTCGCGCTGGCGCTGCGGCTGGCCGCCTACGAATTGCTGCGTGCGGAAGGCGGGGACCCGGTGCTGCTGCTCGACGACGTGTTCGCCGAACTCGACAATGCCCGCCGCACGGCATTGGCGCACGTCGCGGCTTCCGCCGAGCAGGTTCTGGTGACCGCCGCGGTGGGTGAAGACATTCCGGTGGACTGGGAGGTGCGCCGCATCGGCATCACGATGCACGACGGCGACCGCGGTCGCATCTCGGCGGTACAGCAATGACCGGTGACGATCTCAGCAACCCCGAGGAACAGGATTCCGTGCCGGAACCGCCCGCCGGACTGGCCGGATTGAAGGGCATGGACCTGGTGCGGCGAACTCTGGAGGAAGCCCGGGGAGCGGCGCGGGTCCAGGGTAAGAACGTCGGGCGCGGCCGAAACGCTCCGGCAGCGCGGCGCGTGCCGAGCAACAGCAGGCGCCGATGGTCGGGTCCACGTCCCGACGGCCGTGATCCGCAACTACTCGGTGCCGCCACCAGTGATCTGGCCCGCAGCCGCGGGTGGTCGGGTCGGGTGGCCGAAGGTTCGGTGTTCGGGCGCTGGCGGTCTGTGGTCGGCGATCAGATTGCCGCACACGCAGCACCGACATCGCTACATGACGGGGTTCTCACCGTGTCCGCCGAATCCACCGCGTGGGCGACCCAACTGCGCATGGTTCAGGCCCAGATCTTGGCCAAGATCGCTGCCGCAGTCGGTGACGGGGTGGTGAAGTCGCTGAAAATCGTCGGTCCGGTAGGTCCGACGTGGCGCAAAGGGCCTTACCGGGTGCCAGGCCGCGGACCGCGGGACACCTACGGTTAGCGCCCGCACTACCACGGCCTGAGAGCGCCGACAAGCATTTATGTACAACGCTCAAGCGTCGGGACGTATCGAGATTCAAAATATTCCGCAGGCGACGCAAATAGGTGTGTGGAAACGCCGCCTCTGGGTCAGTGCCGAGAGTGCCTGACGGTAGACTCTTAGACGAGATCTGCGAGGGGCCGTCGCTCCTGCGCACCCGATCCCCGCGAAACACCAAGGAGACGCGTTCAACGTGGCTGCCCAGAACAAGAGCGCTTCAAACAACTATGGTGCTGCCGCCATCACCATTCTGGAGGGCTTGGAAGCTGTTCGGAAACGGCCGGGCATGTACATCGGCTCCACCGGTGAGCGGGGACTACACCATCTGGTGTGGGAGGTCGTCGACAACGCGATCGACGAGGCCATGGCCGGCTACGCCACCAGGGTCGACGTCAGCATCCTCGGCGACGGCAGCGTGCAGGTCACCGACGACGGCCGCGGCATCCCCGTCGAGAAACACGCCAGCGGCCCCCCGACGATCGACGTCGTCATGACCCAGCTGCACGCCGGAGGTAAATTCGGCGGCGAGGAAAGCGGGTACAACGTCAGCGGCGGTCTGCACGGCGTCGGTGTCTCGGTGGTCAACGCCCTGTCGACCCGCCTGGAGGCCACGGTTCTGCGAGACGGCTACGAGTGGTTCCAGCACTACGACCGCTCCGTCCCGGGCACCCTCAAACAGGGCGGACCGACGACGAAGACCGGTACCACGATCAGGTTCTGGGCTGATCCCGACATCTTCGAGACCACCGAATACGACTTCGAGACCGTCGCCCGCCGACTGCAGGAAATGGCGTTCCTCAACAAGGGTTTGACCATCGACCTCACCGATGAGCGGGTCACCGCCGAATCAGTGGTCGACGATGTCGTGAGCGACACCGCCGAGGCACCGAAATCGGCCGACGAGAAGGCCGCCGAAGCGGCGCGTCCGCACAAGCTCAAGCACCGCACCTTCCACTACCCCGGCGGTCTGGTCGACTACGTCAAACACATCAACCGCACCAAAACCGCCATCCAGCAAAGCATCATCGCCTTCGAAGGCAAGGGCCCCGGCCACGAGGTCGAGATCGCCATGCAGTGGAACGGCGGCTACTCCGAATCCGTGCACACCTTCGCCAACACCATCAACATCCACGAGGGCGGCACCCACGAAGAGGGCTTCCGCGCGGCGTTGACGAGCGTGGTGAACAAGTACGCCAA
>JAGQTR010000101.1 GCA_020438915.1 Mycobacterium sp. | reverse complement strand
CCCCTGGAAAAAACGCAACAGCCACTGGGCGACGAAAAGCGCGCCCAAATAGCCCGGCCGGGATTCAGCGATTGCATTGTGGCGCCAATGGCGCCAAAATGGCGCTATGACGAGTGTGCAGATCAAAGATGTCCCAGAAGAAACACACGCGGTTCTGCGGCAACGTGCGGCGCGCGCCCATCAGTCATTGCAGGAATACCTGCGAAGCAGGTTGATCGAAGAGGCCGCGATGCCGACCTTGGACGAGGTGCTTGAGCGCGCCGGAAGCCGGTCTGCCGGCTCCGTGTCGTTTGCGGCCGCGGTAGACGCGGTGCGTGGTGACCGTGATCGTCGTTGACGCCAGCGTTCTTGTTGTCGCGCTCGGCGACGACGGACCGGATGGCGAAGCCGCTCGGGCTGCTCTGGCCGGCGAGACGCTCGCAGCTCCAGAGCTGATCGACCTCGAGGTGATGTCGGTGTTGCGCCGCCAGGTGCAATTCGGGCATGTGGCTGTCCATCGCGGTGAACTGGCGATTTCGGATCTTGCCGCGCTCCCGATGCGCCGAGCGCCGCACCGGCCGCTCCTGCAGCGCTGTTGGGAGTTACGTCAGACCGTGACGGCCTACGACGCCGCCTACATCGCTCTGGCCGAAGCGCTCGGGAGTGTTCTGATGACGGCGGACACCCGATTGTCGCGTGCCCCCGGCGTTCGATGCTCGATTGAGCTTGTGGGTAGGTAGCGGCGCGTTGCGCCCAGGATCCGCGCTACTGTCACGTCCATGGCAGTCAACGATTCCCGGGAAGTGGTCATCGAAGCGACACCGGCAGAGGTGCTCGCCGTCATCACTGACGTTGAGACCGCTCCGTCGTGGTCCCCGCAATACGAGAGCGTTCAGGTGGTTGACACCTATGAAGACGGCCGACCCAAGACCGTAAAGGCGAAGGTCAAGGCCGCGGGTCTGACTGATGAGCAGACCGTTGAGTACACCTGGGGTGAGAACACCGTCAGCTGGAAGGTCGTCAAGGCCAGCCAGGTGCGCTCGCAGCTGGCCAAGTACACCCTGACCCCGGTCGGCGACAAAATCAAGGTTCACTTCGAACTGACTGTCGACCCCTCGGTGCCGTTGCCCGGCTTCATCATCAAGCGCACGCTGAAAGGTGCGATGGAGACGGCCACAGAGGGCCTGCGCAAGCAGGTGCTGAAGGTCAGGAAGGGCTGACGTCCTTCTCGCCCAATCCGACAAACGGGCCGGATTGGGCGAGTGAAACTGGGCAAAAAGTCAATCTCGGCGCAGGCTTGCCAACCGGCAGATCGCCTCGTCGAGGGTTTTGTCCCGCTTGCAGAACGCGAACCGTACGAGGTGATTCCACTCCTCAGATGACCGACCAGGGTCGCAGAACGCCGACATCGGGATCGCCGCGACCCCGACCCGGTAGGGCAGCTCCTCGCAGAACGCGGTGCTGTCGCTGAATCCAAGTGGGCGTGGGTCGGCGCAGAGGAAGTAGGTTCCGGCGCTGTCGTGCAGTTCGAAACCGAGATCGGTCAACGCCAAGGCCAATCGGTCGCGCTTGGCCTGCAGGGAATCCCGTAAGGAGTCCACCCAGACGTCCTCGTTGTTGAGGGCGTAGGCCACCGCAGGCTGGAACGGTGCGCCGGCGACGTAACTCATGTACTGCTTGGCGGTTCGAACCCCTTCGACCAGTTTGGATGCGCCGCAGGCCCAGCCGATCTTCCAGCCCGTGCAGTTGAACATCTTCGCCGCACTGGAGATCGTCACCGTCCGCTCGGCCATCCCGGGGTAGGTGGCGATGGGCCGGTGTTCCCTGCCGTCGAAGGTGAGCCGTTCGTAGACCTCGTCAGAGATCACCAGCAGGTCAGTTTCCACCGCGACGGCGGCAAGGGCGCTCAATTCGTCGTCGGTGAGCACCATGCCGGTCGGGTTGTGCGGGGAGTTGACGATGATTGCTCTCGTGCGGGGCGTGATCGCGGCGCGTACGGCGTCGATGTCGAGGGCGAAGCCGCGCCCGTCGCGCACCAATGGCACCGCGACGCGTCGCGCCCCAGCCATGGCGATCACCGGGGCGTAGGTGTCGAAATAGGGTTCGAGCAGGATCACCTCGGAACCGGGTTCCACCAGACCGAGCACCGCGGCGGCGATGGCTTCGGAGGCGCCGACGGTGACGAGTAACTGGGTTTCGGGATCGAATTCCTGGCCGTAGCGGCGTGACCGCTGGGCGGCCACTGCTGCGCGGAGTTCGGCGATACCGAGGCCCGGGGGATATTGGTTGATCCCGTCGGCGATTGCCTGCCGGGCGGCCTCCAGCATCGGCGGCGGGCCATCCTCGTCGGGAAAGCCTTGCCCGAGGTTGACCGCACCCAGCTGGGCGGCCAGTGCCGACATCTTGGCGAAGACATTCACCGAGAAGGGCCGCAGGCGTTCAACCGTCACGAGGTCTGAGCCTAGCGATCCCAGGCCTAACCATGGGCTGGGATCTTCCGCCACCTCATCCGGGCAACTCCACCGTCGCCAGCGGGGCCCGGTGGTCGGTGCCGGGCACCGTCGCAGTCCACGACTGCCATCCCGAACAGCCGCGGGTCAAGATGTGGTCGATGGCCAGCAGCGGCGGAATCCGGGAGTCGGCGGGGTAGGTCGCTGCGAACGGCCCGGCGGCGTCGCGGTAGCCCAGGTCCAGAAGACGCCGGAATGGGGCCATGTCCCAGGTGCTGTTGAAATCGCCGGCCACCACCGACGGCGTCCCCAGGTCTTTCAGCGTGGCAATCATCTGCACCGTATCGGCGCGCCACCACTCGATGGTCCACGGCCAGGGGGCCGAGAGGTGGACGTTCGCGACGGTGGTGGGCATGGCTGTCCCGGGGATCTCAAGCGTGGCGATGATGGGAACCGCTTCGGAGGTGGGGTCACCGGTCGCCCGCAAGGGGTGGCGGCTCCACAGGCCGGCCCCGGAGCCGCCGTCAAGGGGCTTGACGATCCGGTACGGGAACGCTGCGTCCACACCGCTGGCGGATAGTCGCTTCAGCGCATCGGGCGTTAGCTCCTGCACCGCGACCACATCGGCGTTCCTCCGGGCTAGGTCGACCACGGCGTGAGCGTCTGCGCGACCCTGCAGGATGTTGGTCGACATCACCCGGATGGTCGCTGCAGCCGAAATCGGTGCTGTGCGGGGTGGCAACAGTATGACCGCGATGACGAAGATGCCGGTGGCCGGCAGCCAACGTCGCCGCAGGAGATAGACGATGCCTGCTGCAGGGACGGCGAGCATGAGATATGGCGAGAGCAAAGCCAGAATCAGCGTGGTGTGGTTGGTGATCTCGATCTGGCGGGCCACCAACCCGACCAGTGCCAGCGTGCAGGCGAGGAAACCGATGATGGTCAGACCTTAATGGCCCCGTAGAGTCGATTTCGTGCACTTCGGACTCTTCATCCCTCAGGGCTGGCGGCTGGATCTGGTCGGAATCCCGCCCGAAAACCACTGGCCGGTGATGCGCGACCTGGCTCTGAACGCCGACCGCGGGCCGTGGGACTCCCTCTGGGTCTACGACCACTTCCACACGGTCCCGGTCCCGACGGCCGAAGCCACCCACGAGGCGTGGTCGCTGATGTCCGCCTATGCCGCCACCACCTCGAGAATCAAACTCGGGCAGATGTGCACCGCGATGAGCTATCGCAACCCCGTCTACCTGGCCAAGGTCGCGGCGACCGCTGATCACATCTCCGGTGGCCGCATACAAATGGGCATCGGCGGCGGCTGGTACGAACACGAATGGCGCGCATACGGATACGGGTTTCCCTCGGCCGGTGTGCGGTTGGCACGCCTCGATGAGGGCGTGCAGATCATGCGGGATGCGTGGCGCGACGGTGTCGTGACGTTCAACGGCAAGCACTATCAGGCTGACGGCGCAATCGTGGCCCCCAAACCTCTGCAACAAGAAGGGATTCCACTCTGGATCGCCGGCGGTGGCGAGAAGGTGACATTGCGTATCGCGGCGAAGTACGCGCAGTACACAAATTTCACGTCAGAACCCGAGGGTTTCGCCCGCAAGTCGGAAGTGCTGGCCGGACATTGCCGCGACGTCGGTACCGACTTCGACGAAATCGGCAGGTCCACGAATATCAATTGCATTGTCGGGGAAACGGATTCCGAGGTGAGGGAGCGTCTGGAACGGGTGCGGTCCCGGATGAGCGCACTTACCGGGGATGCTGCCGCCGAGGCCATGCTGAACTCCATGAGCACACCCCAGGCCGGCAGCGGCACACCTGAGCAACTCATCGAGACGCTGCAGACGCTGGGTGGTCTCGGCTGCGAATACGTGATCTGTTACTTCCCGGAAGCGGCGTATGACCGCTCCGGGATCGAATTATTCGAGCACGAGGTTATCCCGGCGCTGTCGTGAAAACACTCAAATCGCGGGCCCGAGAAGGTCGTCGGCGTCCTTGATCACATAGCCGTAGCCCTGCTCGGCAAGGAACCGCTGCCGGTGCGCGGCATAGTCGGCGTCGAGGCTGTCACGTGAGATCACTGAATAGAAGATGGCCCCACCGCCGTCGGCCTTGGGCCGCAGCAGCCGCCCAAGGCGTTGAGCCTCCTCTTGGCGAGACCCGAAGGTTCCCGATACCTGCACCGCCACACTGGCTTCAGGAAGGTCGATGGAGAAATTCGCGACCTTGGAGACGACCAGGGTGCGAATCTCTCCACGGCGAAACGCGTCGTACAGGGCCTCGCGCTCCGCGGTCTTCGTCGACCCCTGAATCACCGGAGCCTCCAGCTCGGCGCCGAGTTCGTCGAGTTGGTCGAGGTAGGCGCCGATCACCAGCGTGGGTTCCGTCGGATGCCGCTCCAGGATCGACTTCACCACAGCGATCTTGGTATGCGCCGTCGCGCACAGCTTGTAGCGCTCCTCGGGCTCGGCGGTCGCGTAGAGCATGCGCTCGTTGTCGGTCATCGTGACGCGCACCTCGATGCACTCCGCCGGAGCAATCCAACCCTGGGCCTCGATGTCCTTCCAGGGTGCGTCGTAGCGCTTCGGCCCGATCAGAGAGAAGACGTCGCCTTCGCGGCCATCCTCGCGGATCAACGTCGCAGTGAGGCCCAAACGTCTGCGCGACTGCAGGTCAGCGGTCATCCGGAACACCGGGGCCGGCAACAGATGTACCTCGTCGTAGATGATCAGGCCCCAGTCGCGGCTGTCGAACAACTCCAGATGCTTGTACTCGCCTTTGGTGCGGCGAGTGATCACCTGGTAGGTGGCGATGGTGACCGGACGGATTTCTTTGCGTTCGCCGGAGTACTCGCCGATTTCTTCCTCGGTCAACGATGTCCGCGCCACCAGCTCACGTTTCCACTGCCGGCCGGCCACGGTGTTGGTTACCAGGATCAGCGTGGTCGCGCCGGCCTTGGCCATGGCGGCCGCACCCACCAGTGTCTTGCCCGCACCGCAGGGCAGCACCACCACTCCGGAACCGCCCGCCCAAAACGATTCCGCCGCCATCTCCTGGTAGTCCCGCAGGTGCCAGCCGTCCTGGGCCAGGCTGATCGGATGCGCCTCGCCGTCAACGTAGCCGGCGAGGTCCTCGGCCGGCCAGCCGATCTTCAGCAACATCTGCTTGATGTGGCCGCGTTCACTGGGATGCACGATGACGGTGTCGTCATCGATCCGGGCACCGAGCATCGGAGCGATTTTCTTGTTGCGCATCACCTCCTCGAGGACGGCACGATCCAAGCTGACCAGGATCAGGCCGTGTACCGGGCTTTTGACCAGCTGTAACCGGCCGTAGCGGGCCATGGTGTCGACGATGTCGACCAGCAGGGGCTGGGGCACCGCGTAGCGCGAGAAGGACACCAGCGCATCGACGACCTGCTCGGCGTCGTGCCCGGCGGCGCGGGCATTCCACAACGCCAACGGTGTGATCCGGTAGGTGTGGATGTGCTCGGGTGCGCGTTCCAATTCGGCAAACGGCGCGATCGCCGCGCGGGCCTCACCCGCCTGCTCGTGGTCAACCTCGAGCAGCACGGTCTTGTCGGACTGAACGATCAGCGGCCCGTCAGTCATGCGTGGTTTCGATAGGCGGTCATCGGACCCATTATCCTGATTCGGCGGACACCACCGAAGTCACACGGTGAATGGCGAATTCCCGGACCCGGCCGGCCGCCGGATCATAGGCCGTCAGCTGTCCGCCGCGGATATTGATAGGTGCGACCACCCGCTGAGTCGCCACACCCGCCGGGTCGACGTAGCCGATGACCACCGATTCCTGATGGTGAGCTGCCAGCTGCAGCTCCGACATCGCCACCGCGGGGTCCAGCCGCATGCCCGACGGCGTGGCCGCGACCTTACGCAACACCGCCACGATCGCGCCGAGAGTTTGATCCGTCGGCGTCAGGTTGTGCCGGTACCCGCGGCGACGGCCCGGCGCCGGAACCCGGGAGCTGCGGCTGCGAAGGTCCACGATCGCCCCCGTTGAGTCCTCGGCGGCCGGAGCGAAACCCGCACTTCGCAACGCCGCGAGCACCTCACCGATCGGAGCCTGCGACACAGCCACCGTCGGTGCCAGAGAGCGCAACTCCACCGACTCGGTTGCCGGAGCGGCGACCGCATGCGCGAGCAGCGCGGCGTCCTCGCAACGCACGAAGGACGAGGCGATGCCGACGCGCAGCTGTCCATGGCGGCGTGCGACATCGTCGATCATGTACGTCAATGACTGTGGGACCGGGGTTTTCGAGTGATGGGCGAACAGCGCATGCAGTTGGCCTGCCGTTTTTCCGGTGTCCAGTGCCCTCCGAATGGAGGTCTCGGTGATGCGGTACACCATCGCCGCGCCGGCGGACTCCACCGTCGCGACGGCCGCCAGCTCCTCGGCCAGCCCGCGCTCCAATGGGCCTGGAACGACCACCGTGAGGTCGGCTTGCAACAGGAAGTGGTCGATCGGCGCGGGAAGGACCTTCGACATCGCGGCGACGACCGTGTCTTCGGGTTCGTCGGCGAGTAAGCGTCGTATCGGGGTGGCCAGAGCGCCGCGGCCGACTGCCCCGACGGCATGGGCTTCGGTGAGCAAGTCGGCGACAGGTTCAGGCTGCAGCCGCGGTGCCCAGCGGGGCCGGCGCCACACCAGAGCCCGCGATGCGCTGTCGCTGTCGACGCCGGCGCCCGCCGGCAGGTCTGCGAGCATCCCCAGAAGCAGTCGACGATCGAGCGGCGCAGCAGTGGAAAACAGCGAATCAGACAGCGCCGCATAGGGTTTGCCATCAGGTCCACGGCTACCAATGAGGCTGGGCCGTCCCGGCAGATCCAGCCATGCCGACACGACCAAATGCCATTTGAGCGCTGTCGGAGATTCGATGAACCGATCGGCGGCGACCGTCGGCGCCCAATACAGCCCCGCAGCCTCGGGCGGATGGGGCTCGGGCATTCCCGGCGCGATCAGGCCAGCAGCCGCGGACACCTCCAAGATCAATCCCAACCGGCGTTCGTCGATGCCGGTCGCCTTCGCCAGCCGCTTGACTTCCCGTACCCCAAGGCCGCCGCTGCGGAGTTCGGGAATCG
>JAGQTR010000100.1 GCA_020438915.1 Mycobacterium sp. | reverse complement strand
CGGGTGTCCTCGGCGGCGATCACATCGGCGCTGCCCAGCGCCCGCACCAGGCGGGCAGAAGCATCCAACGGCTGTCCCAGGGGCGTGGCCGCGATGAGCAGCCGGCCGGTGATCATTTCGGCGGGCACGTGCGGCGGGACCGGGGGCATGCCATGAGCACAGCCTACGATCGCAGACGTGACCGCCCCGGCCGACGAACTCGTTGTTCGCTCCCGCAGGGCTCCGGTGATCAGCCCAGGGCCGCTGGTTCCGGTCGCCGATTTCGGTCCGGTCGATCGGCTGCAGGGGTGGGCGATGACCGCGGTCCTCACCGCGTTGGCCGCCGTGACGCGATTCCTGAACCTGAGATCGCCGACCGACGCGGGCACCCCGATCTTCGACGAGAAGCACTACGCGCCGCAGGCCTGGCAGATGCTGCACAACAACGGCATCGAGGACAACCCGGGATACGGCCTGGTGGTCCACCCCCCGGTGGGCAAGCAGCTGATCGCGCTCGGCGAGGCACTGTTCGGCTACAACGGCCTGGGCTGGCGGTTCTCCGGTGCGGTGTGCGGGGTCGTGCTGGTCCTTCTGGCGGTTCGCATCACGCGACGCATCAGCAGATCCACGCTGGTCGGTGGCATCGCGGGTCTGCTGCTGATCGCCGACGGGGTCAGCTTCGTCACCGCCCGCACCGCCCTGCTGGACGGATTCCTGACGGTGTTCATCGTCGCTGCGTTCGGCTGTCTCATCGTCGACCGCGATCAGGTCCGCGAGCGACTGCACATCGCGCTGCTCGACGGTCGCATCGGCGAGACCCCGTGGGGTCCGCGCCTGGGCGTTCGGTGGTGGCGGTTCGGCGCCGGCGTGCTGCTGGGGCTGGCCTGCGCGACCAAATGGTCCGGGCTGTACTTCGTGATGTTCTTCGGTGTGATGACCGTGGCTTTCGACGTTGCCGCGCGGCGGCAGTACCGCGTTCCGAGACCATGGCTGGGGGTGTTCCGGCGCGACGTCGGGCCGTCGCTGTACGCGCTGGTGCTCATCCCGTTCGCGGTGTATCTGGCGTCCTACGCGCGATGGTTCGCCTCCGAGACCGGGGTCAATCGCTACGAAGTCGGCCGGTCCATCGGACCCGACAGCGTCCTGCCGCTTCCCGATGCGGTGCGCTCGCTATGGCATTACACCTACGCCGCGTACCGCTTCCACTCCGGGCTGACCAACGCCGACGGAAATCACCACCCCTGGGAGTCCAAGCCGTGGACGTGGCCGATGTCGCTGCGGCCGGTGCTGTACGCGATAGACACCGAGAACATCCCGGGCTGCGGCGCGCAATCGTGTGTCAAAGCCGTGATGCTGGTCGGCACCCCGGCGATGTGGTTCATCGCGGTACCGGTCTTGGCGTGGGCGGTGTGGCGGGCATTCGTCAAGCGGGACTGGCGATATGCAGCGTTGCTTGTGGGCTACAGCGCGGGTTTCCTGCCGTGGTTCGCCGATATCGACCGGCAGATGTATTTCTTCTACGCCTCGACCATGGCGCCGTTCCTGGTGATGATGATCGCAATGATTCTCGGCGATATCCTCTACAAGCCGGGCCAGAACCCCGAGCGCCGAACACTTGGCCTTCTCGTGGTGTGCTGCTATGTGGCGTTGGTGATCACAAACTTCGCGTGGATGTACCCGATTCTCACGGGTCTGCCGATCTCGCAGAGCACCTGGAACCTGCAAATCTGGTTGCCGTCCTGGCGCTGACCTTCTATGCGCCGAACCGGGTTTTACGGTCGTGCACTCCCACTTATCCACAGCCCTACAGCGAGGTTCGGCGACCCCCCGCCCCGCTGGCCCAAGATCAATGCGATGGCATCGGTGGTCCTTGGCAGTCAGGCGATAGCGCGGGGCGCGCTGACCCGCGGCCAGTTGAGATGGCGATACGAGTCGATCTTCCCCGACGTTTACGTCTTCCGCGGTACACCGCCGACGCTGCGCACCAGGACCGTCGGCGCCTGGCTCTGGTCGCGGGAACGCGGCGTCATCACCGGCCGGGCCGCGGCGGCCATCCACGGCGCGCACTGGGTGGCAGAGGACGCACCGATCGAGTTGCTGTGGAAGAGCTACGACACCCCCGCCGGCATCATTGCCCGCGACGATCGATTCGAAAACCACGATGTCGTTGAGATCGACGCCATGGCGGTGGCGACCGTCGAGCGCACCGCATACGACCTGGGTCGCCACCTGTCCCGCGCCACGGCGTTGATTCACCTCGATGCGCTGGCTCGCGCCACCGGCCTGGCCCCCGAGCGCGTCACACCGTTGATCGAAAGGTACAAGGGCGCCCGCGGTGTGCGTCGGCTCCGTACAGCGCTGGACCTGATGGACAACGGTTCGCAATCGCCGAAGGAGACACTTCTTCGGCTGCTGTTGATAGACGCCGGCTTCCCTCGGCCGCAGACTCAGATACCTGTGCAAGACAACCGCGGTGAACCTTTTGCCTATCTCGACATGGGCTGGGAGGACCCCAAGATCGCCGTTGAGTACGACGGGGACCAGCACCGCACCGATCGCAGTCGGTATGTGTGGGATGAGCGGCGTCTGCGCCGGATCCGGGAATTGGGGTGGCTGCATGTCAAAGTGATCGCCGAGGACCGGCGACACGACATCATCAAACGCGTGCAGCGCGCGTGGGCCGAACGCGAGCCAGGCTCGATGGTCGTTTGAGCATCCCAATCCACGACCCTGGCACCCGGTTCGGCGCAGGAACTACAGCGGGTCCCGGGCCACCGGGCACGACATGCAGCGGGGCCCCCCTCGACCGGTACCCAACTCCGAGGCCGCAATCGGAAGCACCTCGATGCCTGAGTCGGCGAGCCGGGCATTGGTTTCGGTGTTGCGCTCATAGGCCACCACCACGCCGGGCGCCAGCGCCAGCGTGTTGTTGCCGTCGTCCCACTGCTCGCGTTCAGCGGTGACGGGGTCCAGTCCGGTGTCGATGACCCGCAGCTTGCCGATACCCATCGCCTCGGCTGCCGCGTCGACGAACGGCACCGCCCCGTCAATCGTCACACCTTCCCTGGCGCGTCTGATGGTGAAGGCAGTCAGCGAGTCCACGATGTTCGGGTACATCACGACCGCGTCGGTATCCACCATCGTGCAGACGGTGTCGAGGTGCATCTGCGCCCGCTCCTGGGCGATCGGTACCGCCAGCACCGTGTGCGCGAGGTCGTCGTCGAAAAGGCTGCGCGCCAGCGCCTCTGCACCCGCGGGTGTTGTGCGCTCCCCCACGCCGACCGCCACCACACCTGGCGCCAGCAGCAGCACGTCACCGCCCTCGACAGGTGCCGATCGTGACTCGTAGGCCCGGCGGATGCCGAGAAACCGCGGATGGTGGGCGTAGATCACGTCGGTCAGCGATGTCTCGCGCGCGCGGGCGGGTAGTGCCAGCGACGTGATGGCCACCCGGGGGCCGATCCAGAACGACGAGTCTCTGGCGAAAAGCAGGTTGGGCAGCGGATCGATGACGAAGTCCCCGCCGTGGTGCATGCGGCGCACCAGAGACAGTTCGTTCTCCCCGAATGGCAGCTCGTCGAACGTCATCCCGGCCATCAGAACGCGCGCCAACGCGCCTGCCTCGAGAGTGCGCAGGTATGTCGAAAGTTCTTCTGTCAGCGGTGAACCGAGCCGTCGAGAGTCGACCGCTGCGGCGATGCCGTGCATGCGCGCGGCTCCGCTGTTCGCCAGCGCGTCGGTCAACAGGTCGCCGAGCAGCAGTACCTCGACGCCACGCGAGCGCAGCAGGGCGGCGAACGCATCGTGCTCCTGCTGCGCCTTGGCCACCCAGGGCAAGCCGTCGAAAAGCAACGTGTCGTTGTTGCGTGGCGTCAGCCGCTGCAGTTCAGGGCCTGGACGGTGCAAGACGACAGCCCGCAACGCGCCTACTTCGGAATCGCAACCCAACACAGCGTCCGTCACATCTAGCACCGTAAACCCAAAGTCCCCGCTGGCGCGCATCCGCGAAGCGCTGGCGACGCTGCCCCGCGATGGCGTCCCCACAAGCAAGGACTGGGCCGGTCTCTCCGCGCGCTGGCCAACCCCGGCGACGCGCTGGCCGAGAAAGGCCGGGCACGGCCCGACTGTAGCGAAGTTCGAACGCCTGTGCGATATGATGCGGCTCATGGAGCCGGCGCTGCAAAGCTCTCTGTTCGACCACGCCGATCGCCGCGACCTCGGCAACGGCGCCTGGCTCGAGGTGCGCGCCGGCTGGCTTTCCGCGGGCGGCCGGGGCGGCGATTCACTGTTCGGCGAACTCCGCGATTGCATCCCGTGGCGGGCGGAACGCCGTCAGATGTACGACCGGGTGCTCGATGTCCCGCGACTGGTCAGTTTCCACAGTTTTGCCGATCACGTCGCGGCGCCGCCGCATCCCCGCCTCGCTCAGCTGAGGCGACGGCTCAACGACGCATACGCCGGCGAGATGGGCGAACCATTCATGACCGCGGGCCTCTGCCTTTACCGCGACGGCAACGACAGCGTCGCCTGGCATGGCGACAACACCGGGCGAAGCAGCACCGAAGACACCATGGTTGCGATCGTGAGCCTCGGTGCGACAAGGGTGTTCGCGTTGCGGCCGCGCGGGGGTGGACCCTCGCTGCGACTGCGGCAGGGCCATGGCGACCTACTGGTCATGGGCGGATCGTGCCAGCGCACCTGGGAGCACAGCATCCCCAAGACTGCGCGGCCTACCGGAGCGCGCATCAGCATCCAGTTTCGACCCCACGATGTGCGCTGAGGCATCGAGTGCTTGGCGGCTTCGGCGAGGCGGCTAGCTGGCCGTTCGATTCTCAGCCGACGCCCTGCACCAGGGTGACCGCCTGGGCGACGAGCTCGCGGGCGCGCGCTGTGTCGACGGGGACTACCGGGGCGTCGGGGAGCACCAACGGATTGGCGGTCACGATCACGATGAAGTTGCCGAAGCCGGCGAGGTAGTTGTAGATCTCGCCGGTGCGTGGCCCACCGTCGGTGGTGGTCTGCAGGACGCGGCGGGTGCCGACGACGTGCGCACCGTCGACGTGGGGGGCCTCGACGACCTCGACCATGCCGCGAAGCCCGGGACCGCTGAACGCCACTTTGCGGCACTGCTCGGTGGGGGCCTCCACCGGTACCGGCTCAGAGGTCTCCACCGCGATCACGATGTAGCGCACACCCTCGCCCTCGGCGGTTGTGGCCGACATGTTGCCCTTGACTCCGGGCGGCACCGTGTGGCGGCTGGCCGATGCGCCGCACTCGGAGGGCTCGAATGTCAGCCCCGGGGGCAGTGTTTGGGGGCCGAGCAGCCGCGGGTCGATCGCGGCCGGCCCTACGGTGTCGACCGTGAACGGCGGACCGAAACTGGACTTGATGTCGGCGACGTTGGCGATGTCGGCTTGCGAGAGGTCGATCGCCTGGTCCGAAGTGCACGCCGCCAACAGCCCGACCGACGCTGAAACCACCGCCCTGGCCAGCGTCGTCTTCGCGTTGGACATCGCCGTCAATGTACCCGTGCGCCGAGCCTCAGCCACGCAGCGCCGACACCACGTTGACCAGAAGCTCCGCAGCGAAGCCGGGCCCGAGGGTGGGGTTCGGCGATCCCGGGTCGGTGACAAGTACGATGAAGCACACATAGCCGGCCAGGTAGGCAACGAAAGTATCTGCCCGCGAACGTGTTTGCGTTCCCCCTTCAACCACGGTGGTTACCGCTGCGCTCATCGCCACGGTCTGTGCTGCCTCGATCGCCGGCCCGGGCTGTGCGGTGACGGTCCCCGCGGTGTGCCCAGACCTCAGGGTCCAGTGCGCGCAGTCGCCAACCAGGGCGGCACCGGGCAGCTCCGGACTGCTTGACCGGGCTACCACTGCGTAGACGATGCCGCCCGGCCCCGAGGCAGACCAGCCCCTCTTCGTCGCGGGATCGACAGCGGGTGCCGCCAACACCAGGCACTGCGCCGGCTCGGAGACGACCGTGCCGGCAAAGCTCCACACCATGGCTGGCGCAGGCGGTCCCGTATACCCGACGACCTCATAGCCTTCGGGCAACTCGCCGCGGGCTCGATCGATCCTCGCCGGATTGATCTGCACCGCCTCCGCTTGTGCCGATGACGATGGCGGCACCGCGTCAGGAGAGGGCCCACATGCCGCCAGGAACAGCGCCAGCACACCCATGGCGAAAGGCCTCACAGCCTGTTGATACCACGCTGTCGCGGTTGGGGATTCTCGACGCTCAGGCCGCGTCGGCCTCGGCGGTGCCACTTTCGGAGTCGTCGCCGTCGGCCTCGGCGGTGCCACCTCCGGAGTCGTCGCCGTCAGTCGCGGCGGTGCCACCTCCGGAGTCGTCGCCGTCGGCCGCACCGGTGTCTGCCGGGGACGACTCCGGGCCGGGCTCGGGCTCCGGTAGCTCCGATGGCTCCGAGTCCTCGGAGTTCGACTCGTCGGTCGCGACGCCGGATTCGTCGAAACCGAGTACCGGCGCAGTTTCGGAGCCGTTCCCCGGCCCAGCGGGTGTCGGTTCCTCGCCCGTGGCGTCCGGGGCCGGTGCGCGTTCCTCGGCGACCTCGGCCGGAATGACCCTCGGATCGACAGCAGACCCGCCGTATTCCTCGTCGGCACCGTCGGATGTCAGCGCATCCTGCCGTGGTCGCACTGCCGGCACCGCGTCAGCACCGGGCTCGTCGGGCAGGTCCGGACCCCCGACCCCGTAGATGCCGGGCGCCCGGGTCCCGAGCACCCGGGAAAGGCCGAACCCTTCGAAGAGGTTGTCGACCGCCACCGGCATGGACTCGAGCAGTTTTCCCACCAGCCCGAACACGTCGTTGGTCGGCCACCAACTCAAGGCTGTCGGAACGCCGGGGCTGACGTCCCTGTCGTAGGCGTCCTCGATGATCACCCGCAGCGGGGCATCGAGAGCCTTGAGGATTGGATTGGGGATGAGGGGTGCCAACGGCTGCAGGATCGGGACGATGTCGGTTTCGATGAGGTAGTAGCTCGTATCACCCTCGCGCCCCTGGTAACGCGCCTGCTCGAAGGGCACATCGACGGTTTTCCCGTGCAGGAGTTTATAGGCGAACAACGAGTTGACCAGTGCGAGGAGATTCAGCGGACGAACCGGGAAATCTCCACCGAAACCGTCGTACTGCGTGGCGATGTCCACGGTCGGATACGTGTAACTACCGTCGGACGCCACCGGGCTGTCGGTGGGCGACGCGCCGATGAACGAGATGTCCAGGATCGGGATCCTCGGCAGACCCTTGCCGCGCATCAGCACCCCGCCGTTGGGCCGCATTGGGTTGGCAACCAGCAGGAACGACACGGGGAGACCGCCGGTCACATGTTGGCTGATCAATTCCTGCTTGGCCAGCGAGGAGATGACCGCGCTCTGCGAAAATCCGAACACCGAGAATGAGTCCCCGACCTGCGGAGCGGTCGATCGGCCGACGGCCGGCACAACAGCCCCATCGTCGTTGAACACACAATCCGCGCTCGCCGCCAGGCACCGATGCAGATTCACCCGGCCTTCGGCGACCGATTCGTCGAAGGTGAGCCGGCCTGCGGGGAAGAACTCTTCGGGCGTGAACACGGCGACGGCGTTGGTCACCGGTCCGACAAACACCCGGTTCAGGTGGTCGATCACCGCCTTGTCGAGGTAGGCGGTGACGAAGTCGGGGGTGTCTGTGGGACCGACCAGCGGGTGAAAGGTGCCGCCCATGATCAATGCGGTACTGCGGGCGACCAGCAACGGAACCGCGGTGGACATCGCCGACGCCAACACCGCGACAACGCAGCCCAAGGCCAGTGCTGCCGTCGTGAGGTATCGAAATACTGACTGCATCCCCGACCCGCCTTCGCAGAATTGGCAAATCGATCATCTACCCGATGGCGCGCGCCACGCAGCCGAACGGGAAACAACGATCCCCAGCTGAATGCAAATTCGTGGGGCTTTCGGTGAGAAGTCGGGCCCGGGCGGTTAAACTGCGCTGCGATTCGGCTTTCGTCGCGCGCAGACCGCGTTGACGACGCGGGCCGGCGAAACAGGAGACGACATGAGCATCCCCATGCGGGCCGGCGTCATCGCCATCGCGGCCGTCGCACTCGGAATCGGCCTTTCCGGGTGCGGCTCGGACACCAAGACAGAAGGGTCGGCGACCAAGTCGGCCGAGGCAACGACATCGGAGACCAGTAGCGAGGCTCCGACCACGTCGGCAGAGGCTTCCGGTCCGGCGGAAACCATCGTCGACTACATCAAAGAGAACAACATCACCGAAACCCAGGTGGAGCGGGGCGATCCCAATGCCCCGAAGATCGACCTGCCCATCCCGCAAGGGTGGGAGGACGCCGGGGGCAAGACCCCCGACTGGGCCTACGGCGCAATCATGTTCACCGAGGATCCGGCCATGGCCCAGGATCCGCCGACGGTCATCGCGATTCTTTCCAAGCTGACTGGCGACGTGGACCCGGCCAAGATCCTCGAATACGCGCCGGGTGAGATCCAGAACCTGCCTGATTTCCAGGGACCCACAGACGGCACAGCGGGCACGCTCAGCGGGTTCGATTCGATGCAGATCGGCGGCACCTATACCAGGGACGGCGTGACCCGGATGATCGCGCAGAAAACGGTGGTGATCCCGGGTAAGGACGGTCTCTACGTGCTGCAGCTCAACGCTGACGGGACCGAGGATCAGGCGATCCCGCTGATGGACGTCACAAAGGCCATCGACGACGCATCCAAGATCACGGCCTGATCCGGCGTCCTCAGGCCCGGGACACAGCGGAGGCTTCGGCGATCTGCTCCGGGCTCGGCCGCACTCCGGTATAGCGCTCGAACTGTTCGGCGGCCTGGCGGGCTATCACCTGTGCGCCCGTGACCACGGCGACCCCGGCGGCCCGCGCCGCGGCGATGAGCGGGGTCTCCGAGGGCGTTGCCACCACGTCGAACACCGTGTGCGCGCCGCGGATCGTTGCGTCGTCGAAGGCCACATCGTGTTCCTCGGCTCCCCCGGCCATGCCGATCGGGGTGACGTTGACAACGATGTCGGCGGTATGCGCGTCGGTCGTCGGGGTGTAGTCGTAGCCGAGCCGGTCGGCCAGCGCCGGTCCGGCAATGACGTTGCGCGCTACGAGCACACCTGCGGTGAAACCCCGATCGGCGAACGCGGCCGCTACCGCGGCAGCCATGCCACCGCTTCCGCGGATCATCACCGACTGCTGCGGGTTCAACCCGGCCTCGTCGATGAGTTGTTGCACCGCAAGGTAATCGGTGTTGGCCGCGGTGAGTCGACCATCATCGTTGACGATTGTGTTGACCGACCGGATTGACAGTGCCGAGGCTTCGACATGGTCGACGAGGCTGAGCGCATCCTGCTTGAACGGCATCGACACCGAACAGCCGCGGATCCCGAGCGCTCGCACCCCACCGATCGCCGCGGAGATATCGGACGTGGTGAACGCCTTGTACACAAAGTCCAGGCCCAGCACCTCGTAGAGGTGATTATGGAAACGGGTACCGATGTTGCTTGGTCGGCCCGCCAGCGAGATGCACAGCCGGGTGTCCTTGTTCAACGGGGGCCTGCGGCCGACCGCGGCCACCGGGTCCTGGCTCATCCAACCGCCCGGATGACCTGCCGGGCGACGTTGCGGATCTGCTGGGTGAGTTCGGGTGAAAAGGGCAGGTCTTTGGATTGGGGCACATCGATCTCGGTGATGACGATGCCGAGATCGTCGCGGTGCCAGATAGCGCCGAAGCGATCGAGGATCGCGCGCATCGGCTGATTGTCGCTGAGCACTCGGGCGGTGAAGCGCTGCACACCGTCATAGCCCGCAGCCACCGAGAGGGCGCCCATCAGAAAGGTGCCGATGCCTCGCCCCTGATACGCGTCGCCGACGGTGAACGCGATCTCGGCCTTTACCGGGTCTACTTCGTCGCGGACGAACCGCGCGTCGGCCACCACCGGACCGTCGGGGCCGTCGGTGAGCACGAATACGAAATGCTCGAGGTAGTCGACTTCGAACAGGTAGCCCATCAGGGTCTTCGACGGCGTTCGGACCGACTGGAATCGCCGATAGAGCGTCTCGCCGGAGAACTCGACCGGGCCGTTGGCCGTGCGCTCGCTATCACCGGGAAGCACCGGGCGCAGATACAGAGCGGTACCGTCCCGCATCCGCACCGGGATGGGTGTGACGAACGCGGCGAGGCGTTGGCGCGCCGTCCGCACCAACTTGTCGATGATCCCGGGCACTTCGAGCATGGTGGCGAAGGCCTCGCGGCCGCCGACCCATCCAGTCAGCGGTTCGGAGGCGAGCACGGTCGCGGTGCGTGGCGTATTCCGCAACAATGCGATCTCGCCGATGATGAGCCCGGGCCTGACCTCGACCACGGTGTCCTGACCGTCGAAACCGGTGTGGGTGACTTCGGCTCGGCCGGATCGGATCAACAGAAACGACACGGCGAGCTCGCCCTGTTGCATCAGGACCTGACCCGCAGCGGCGGCCAAAGGGCGCAGCTGCGCGGCCAACGGGACCAGCGCCTCCGACGGAGTTCCCGCGAACACGTCCAAGCCGGCGAGATCGTCGGCGCGAACAACGGTCAGGCCGGACACGTCACGAGGCTACGGCGCGTTGGGGTGGCGGGCAAGCAACGGCGACGGAACCGGTCATCGGTCGACGCCCGGCTAGTGCGCGGCTTCGAAAGCCTCAAGAATTTCGGCTTTGATGCGACCGCGATCGGCGACCTCGTACCCGTTCTTGCGGGCCCACAACCGAACCGCTGCGAGTTGCTCGGGGTCCGATTTGCCGTTGGTGTTGAGTTTCGTTCGGCGCGAGCGACCGGCTCCGCGCACCTTGGCAGCCGCGTTGATATAGGGCATCAGTGCATTTTCGAATTTGGCGGCATTCGCAGCCGAAAGATCGATCTGATAGTCGACGCCGCGAAATGAGAATTCAACTCGCTCACCATCGCCCTCAGATATTTCAGATCCATCGATATCGTCGATTAGTTGGCGGACAATCACCTCGGCCAAGACAGCTCCTCGTCGGGCTCGATTAACTAGTCATTAAAGCTACCAGTAAATTCGGCGGTGGATTTGCGCATGTGTACTGGCGAGAGTTGTGCAGCCGGGGACACCACCGGGGAGAGGCAGTGGCAGACTCTAGAGTCCGCCGACCGAACCCGTCGGCACACCCGATACGAAAGCGACACTCCGGTGACCGAAACCCGATTCAGCACCCACGCAGAGCTTTTCGATCTCACCGGCAAGCGCGCCCTGGTCACCGGCGGCACCCGCGGTATCGGCCTCATGATGGCCCGCGGGCTGCTGCAAGCTGGTGCCCGGGTAGTGATCAGTTCCCGCAAAGCAGATGCATGTGAACAGGCACAGGCACACCTGTCCGAATTCGGCGATGTGCACGCAATCCCGGCCGACCTGTCCCGACACGACGAATGTTTACGGCTGGCCGAACGAGTCGCTGCCGATGGTGACGGTTTGGCCATCCTGGTAAACAACGCTGGCGCGAACTGGGGTGAGCCGATCGAGAGTTTCCCGGACTCGGCATGGGACAAGGTCCTCGATCTCAACGTCAAGTCGCCCTTCTGGATGGTTCAGGCGTTGCTACCGGCTCTGCGGGAAGCGGGCACCGCCGACGACCCCGCCCGGATCATCAACGTCGGCAGCATCGACGGTATCCGCGTCAGCTCCCTGCCCACCTATTCCTACGCCAGCAGCAAGGCGGCGCTTCATCAGCTGACCCGAGTGCTTGCCCGGGAACTCGGCCCGCAGCACATCACCGTCAATGCCGTTGCGCCAGGACCGTTTCAGTCAAAGATGATGGCCGCCACCCTTTCCGAATTTGGTGACGCGATTGCGGCGTCGTCGCCGCTACGCCGAATCGGACGCGATGACGACATGGCCGGCATCGCCGTGTTTCTCGCCAGCAGGGCCGGCTCTTATCTGACCGGGGCGGTGATCCCCGTCGACGGCGGGATCGCCACAACTGCCGGCTGACCGTAATCTCGGCGGCAGCAATGTCATCCGGTTGTCAACGGAACGCCGAACGCAAGCACCGCGGTGTCATCTTCGACACCCGTACCGAGGCTGTCGAGCAGGCCGCGAATAGCGCCGACAATGCCGGCAGCGGTCGCCGGCGAATGTCCGGCCGCGAATCTGAGGAGCGCACCATCGTCGTCGAATCGCTCATGACCGACGCCGGTGCGGGCCTCGGTGAGTCCGTCGGTGTAAAGCACGACGGTGTCACCGGGCGAAAGGTGGAGACGATTGGCGACAAAGCGGGGTTCTGAGGTGATTCCGACTGCCTGACCGCCGATCGTGTCGGCATAGTAGGCGCTGCCGTCAGCGCCGAGAAGCAACGGAGGCAGGTGTCCGCCACTGGCCAATACAATGTCGAAACCGTTGTCGCGTCGAATCAAATTGCCGTAAATCAGCGTACACATTCGGTGGTCGCCGATGCCCAGTTCCTGCCCGAGTACCGAGTTCAGAATGTGCAGCACCTGTACTGGATCGTCGTCGGACACCGCGGCCGACCGCAAGACATAGCGGGTCAGTCCGGTCACCACCGCGGCATCGACTCCCTTGCCCACGACGTCGCCGAGGAAAAAGCCCCACGCCGTCTGCGACAGTGGAAACAGGTCGTAGAAGTCACCCCCGATATCGTCAGCCGACGCGGGATAGAAGTAGTCGGCGGCTTGCAGTCCCGGCGGCGGGGACAACACAGGTGGCCGCAGCGAGCGGCGCAGCGTGTCGGCGAATGCCCGTACCCGACCGATCTCGATCTCGATCCGTTCCCGCTGCGCACGCAACTCCTGCTCGAACGCGCGCCTATCGGCGGCGTCCAGCACGGTGATGCGCAACAGGATCGGGCGTCCGTCGGGGCCACCCTTCACATTCGCGGTGAGGAACGCCGGCAGCCGGGTCCCATCGAGGGCTACGAGATCCAGCGTGATACCGCTGAGTTCGCCGCTCATACGAAGCAACGGCCCGAAGTGCGTCTCGTAATGAATTCACCCGCCGGGGGTGAGTAGGTCGCCGATCATCTTGCCGTGCAGCTCATTTAGGCCATACCCCAACCAAGTGTGCACGGTCGAGTTGGCTCGGATGATTCTGCCCTGGGGATCGGCGACGAGCTGACCACTTGGGGCGTGATTCCACAGGTCTTCGATGTCGACGATGCCGAGGTCCATTACGGCGATCCGGCGAACGCCGAAATTGCCTGGGCGGTGGCATCGGGGTCGCTCACATGCGGGCAGTGACCGATTGCGTCCAGGGTGACCAGTTGACTGCCAGGGATCTGGCCGTGCACGTATGCGCCGACACCCTGGGGCGCGATTGCGTCCTGCGCGCATTCGACGACCAATGTCGGCACGGTTACCTGAGCGAGGTCACCCCGGTTGTCGGATAGGAAGGTGGCGCGGGCGAACACTCGGGCACACGCCGGGTCGGTACGGCAGAGCGCGGCCTCGAGTACTGCGTCGAGGTCGGGACGGCCCGGGTTGCCCATGATTACCGGTGCCATCGCATGCGACCAGCCAAGGTAATTCAGTTCCAAGGACTCCAGCAGTTCGTCGATGTCGGCTCTGGAGAAGCCACCCCGGTAATTTTCATCGTCGATGTAGCGCGGTGAGGGCGTGAGCATGATCAGTTTCGCGAACCGCGTCGGGTCGGCGCTGACCGCGAGCGCACCCATGATTGCC
>JAGQTR010000099.1 GCA_020438915.1 Mycobacterium sp. | reverse complement strand
GCCAAGATGGGCGCCAAGGCCACCAAAGCTGTTGCCGCCCAGAACATGCTGCGGCGCGCCGACCGGATGATGGCGGCTCTTGACGAAGACCGGGTGGCTGACAAGGTGGCCCGGATCAAGTTCCCGACGCCCGCACCGTGCGGGCGAACGCCGTTGGCCGCCAAGGGGCTTACGAAGACCTACGGGTCGCTGGAGGTCTTCACCGGCGTCGATCTGGCGATCGACCGCGGGTCCAGGGTGGTGGTGCTCGGGCTCAACGGTGCGGGTAAGACCACGCTGCTGCGGCTGCTCGCCGGAACGGAAAGCCCCGATGCGGGTGGACTTGAGCCCGGACACGGCTGCAAGGTCGGCTACTTCGCCCAGGAACACGACACTCTGGACGACACCGCGACCGTCTGGGAGAACATTCGGCACGCCGCACCCGACACTGGCGAGCAGGATCTCCGCGGGCTCCTTGGCGCGTTCATGTTCAGCGGCGCACAACTCGACCAGCCTGCAGGCACGTTGTCGGGAGGTGAGAAGACACGGCTGGCGCTGGCCGGGCTGGTCGCCTCGACCGCCAACGTGCTGCTGCTCGACGAACCGACCAACAACCTTGATCCCGCGTCGCGGGAACAGGTTCTGGACGCGCTGCGCAGCTATCTGGGCGCCGTCGTGCTGGTGACCCACGATCCCGGGGCGGCCGAGGCGCTGGATCCGCAGCGGGTGGTGCTGCTTCCCGATGGCACCGAGGATTTCTGGTCCGAGGACTACCGGGATCTCATCGAGTTGGCCTGATTGCGCTGCTGCGGTGTCAAGGGTTCCGATCCTGGGTATTCCACGGGGAAATCCACCGAGAATCCACCGTGGGGAGATATTCGATGAAAAAAGACAGCAGGACCAGGGATCAGTTGGCCAGCGAGCTGCGCAACGAGTACGAGCGCGGAGCGAGCATCCGGTCTCTGGTGGCCGCCACCGGCCACTCCTACGGCTCGATCCACAGCATGCTGCGGGAGTCCGGCGCGACCATGCGCAGCCGCGGCGGACCCAACCACCGTGGTGGGCGCTGACTGACCTACTGCTGTCGCAGCGACGCTTCGACGAGGTCCAGCACGGCACTGAGCCGCTGAGGTTCGTCTCCGGACGCGAGCCGCGCCACCAGTCCGTCGAGTACCAGCTCGAGGTAGGTGCGCAGCACCTCGTCGGACACGTCGGCACGCAGTCGCCCGGCCTGCTTCTGGCGCCGCAGACGTTGGGTGGTCGCCGCTGACAACTCCGCCGATCGTTCGGCCCATCCCCGACTGAATGCCGGATCGTTGCGCAGCTTGCGCGCGATCTCCAGGCGAGTCGACAACCAGTCGAATTGATCTGGGGCGGCCAGCATTTCACGCATCACCTGAATGAGACCCTCGCGCGTGGCCACCTCGGCCATCCGTTCGGCATCCTCGCGTGCCAGTTCGAAGAACAGCGTGTCCTTGTCGCGGAAGTGGTGGAAGATCGCGCCGCGCGAGAGCCCGATCGTGTGCTCGAGGCGGCGCACGGTGGCCCTGTCGTACCCGTGCTCGGCGAAGCACCGCCGGGC
>JAGQTR010000098.1 GCA_020438915.1 Mycobacterium sp. | reverse complement strand
CCTTCTTGGCGCGCGGGGTGAACGGAATGTGACCGGACGGCGCCTGCTGTCCCTGGCCGATGATTTCCTCGACCTGGCTGCGCACGCCCTCCAGCGAGATACCCAGCGACTCGAGCGACTTGGCGGCTACGCCCTCACCCTCGTGGATGAGTCCCAGCAGGATGTGCTCGGTTCCGATGTAGTTGTGGTTGAGCATCCTCGCTTCTTCTTGCGCCAACACGACAACCCGACGTGCGCGGTCGGTGAATCTTTCGAACATCCGTGGTTACCTGCTCTCCATCGCATATGTAGGTACGCAGCGCTCCCAAAAGTCGAAAGACTCGTTAAGACTCCGGTAGTGCCTTGCACCTGCCGTCCACTGTAATGGGCGGCAGCCCCGGGCGCCCCGCCTGTAGCTTCCTCCCAAATCACCTGGGAAGGGACACCCGACGCGACGGCCCCGGTACCCGAAGGCCCAGTACCCGGTGCTGCTACTAGCAACGCGACACGACGGCGATTCGTTTCCACAGCGGCGCGGCGGACAGTTCGCCACTAGCGAACGCCGGACCCTCACACAAATGCTGGCAATTGCCGACTACGTTGCTGCGTGAAATGCGTCGATGACGTTGGCCGGGATTCTGCCGCGCGTGGATACGTTGTGACCATTGCGGCGGGCCCACTCCCTGATTGCCGCGCTCTGTTCCCGATCGATGGCCGCGCGGCCCCTGCCGGCGCCCACGGACCGGCCCCGCCGCCGACCGCCGACGCGGCGACCTGAATCCACCCACTGCTTGAGATCGGCGCGGAGTTTGGCAGCGTTCCTGGCCGAGAGGTCGATCTCGTAGCTCACACCGTCGAGCCCGAATTCAACCGTCTCATCTGCGGCACCCTCACCGTCGAAATCGTCAACCAACGTGACGGTGACCTTCTTGGCCATCTGCCTGCCCTTCTGTACACACTGCATTCTCAGATTTAAGATTCTCAGATTTCAGCCTGAGTAACTGACACTAATGTGCCATACATCTGACTTTCTACCCAACACTATGGCATTCAACACATGACATTCAACACATAAATCGTCATAGATTCAGTTGCCATAGCGGCGCACAATTGGGAACAATACCGTGTCTCTAATCGACAGGCCCGTCAAGGCCATCAACAGCCGATCGATACCCATTCCGGTACCCGTCGTGGGAGGCATCCCATACTCAAGTGCGGCCAGGAAATCCTCGTCCAGTGCCATTGCCTCGTCATCACCGGCGGCCGCTGCCCGCACCTGGGCTTCAAACCTTTCCCGCTGAATGACCGGATCGATCAGCTCGGAGTATCCGGTTGCGAGTTCAATGTGACGAACATAAAGATCCCATTTCTCTGTGACCCCGGCCATAGATCGATGGGAGCGTGTCAACGGAGTAGTCTCGACCGGGAAGTCACGCACGAACGTCGGCGCGAAAAGCTGCTCACCCACTGCGCTTTCCCAAAGTTCTTCTACCAATTTCCCGTGCCCATATCCGCGATCACGGGGAATCTCGACGCCTAAGTTGTCGGCGATCTTCCAAAGTCGGTCCACCGTGGTGTGCGGGGTGATCTCTTCACCGAGCGCTTCCGACAATGATGGGTACATTTGAATGGTCTCCCATTCGCCACCCAGGTCGTAGACACTGCCATCGGGCAACGGCACTTCCCGAGTCCCAATCGCCTCATCGGCAACTTCCTGAATGAGTTCCCGCGTGATGACCGCGGAATCGTCGTACGTGCCATAGGCCTGATAGGTCTCCAGCATCGCGAATTCCGGTGAATGCGTGGAATCCGCCCCTTCATTTCTGAACACCCGATTCAACTCGAAGACCCGGTCGAATCCACC
The DNA here is from genome assembly GCA_020438915.1 of Mycobacterium sp. Classification (GTDB taxonomy): domain Bacteria; phylum Actinomycetota; class Actinomycetes; order Mycobacteriales; family Mycobacteriaceae; genus Mycobacterium. Next base: position 2,512 of record JAGQTR010000098.1, on the reverse strand, counting down.
GACGACGCAGCGCTTCAGAAAGAGTTCCGGCGCGATGCGCAGGTAGAGGTCGGCATCTAGAGCGTTGGAATGTGTGACGAACGGACGCGCGGCGGCACCACCGGCCAGCGTCTGCAGCATCGGCGTCTCCACTTCGAGAAATCCGCGCCGTTCCAGCGCGGACCGCACCGCGCGAACGACGGCCACCCGCTGCCGAGCTATCGTCCGCGCCTCCGGTCGAACGATGAGATCGACATAGCGCTGCCGGACCCGGGCCTCCTCGCTGAGCTCCTTGTGGGCGACCGGCAACGGCCGCAACGCCTTGGAGGCAATTTGCCAGGAATCGGCGAGCACAGAGAGTTCGCCCCGCCGGGAGCTGATGACCTCACCGTGAACGAACACGATGTCACCGAGATCGACATCGGCCTTCCATCGGTCGAGCGAATCCTGCCCGACTCGATCGAGGCTGATCATCGTCTGTAGCTGGGTCCCATCACCCTCCTGCAGCGTCGCGAAGCAAAGCTTGCCGGAATTGCGGGCGAAGATCACCCGGCCGGCGACACCGACCTGATGACCCGTTGCGCTGTCAACGGGCAGATCCGGATGGGCCTGGCGCACCTCGGTCAGGGTGTGGGTGCGGGCCACCTCAACCGGGTACGGTTCACGCCCCTGCGCGAGCAGCCGCTCGCGCTTGGCCTGGCGGATCCGGAACTGCTCTGGCACATCATCACGGGTCGCGTCGCGGGTCTCGTCAGAATCGGGGGGTATCACGACGTGCCAGCTTAAATGAACAAGCGGCGGTAGCTGCCAACGAGCCGATCAACCGGACGCTTCAGCGGGCCGGTCGCAGTTTTGCACGCTGACCGTCACGATTGCGCTCGAACACCAGTCGCAGGCCGTCCAACGTCAGATGACGGTCGTAATGCTCAACGCTGCCTACATCGGACAGGATGAGCGGCGCGCCGTGCCCTGTCGCGACGACAGCGACGTCGTCGCCGCCGAAGCCTTCGACATCTTCACGCACCCGCTTGACCAATCCATCCACCAGTCCGGCGAACCCGAATACCGCCCCCGCCTGCAGGCATTCGACGGTGTTCTTGCCGACGATGGAACGCGGCCTGGTCAATTCGATCCGTCGCAGTGCCGCCGAGCGAGCAGCCGCGGCATCAGAAGACACCTGCACTCCGGGAGCGATCGCGCCACCGAGAAACTCACCCTTGGCGGAAACAACGTCCACGCAGATTGCCGAACCGAAGTCCACCACAATCGCCGCCGACTGGAATTTATGATATGCGGCAAGGCAATTGACGATCCGATCGGCGCCAACTTCTTTCGGATTGTCGACCAGCAGCGGGATGCCGGTACGCACCCCCGGCTCGATCAGCACGTGCGGCACCGACGGCCAGTACTGCTCCAGCATCAGACGCACTTCGTGCAGCACCGACGGAACGGTCGACAGACCGGCGGCGCCAGTGAGCCGCTCCGAGTCATCGCCGATCAGGCCATCGATCGTCAGCGCCAATTCGTCTGCGGTCACCTCGGATTCGGTACGAATCCGCCAGTGCTGAACCACCTTGGCGTGATCACCGGTGCCTGAAATCAGACCGACGACCGTGTGGGTGTTGCGCACATCTATGGCCAGAAGCACGCCATCACCTCGGCGACATCAGCTCAGATGCATCCGCGGGCACATGGGCTGGATCGGTACCCAGGTCGACCTGCCTGTTATCGGCATCGACGAATACCACCCGCGGCCGATATGTTCGGGCCTCGGCATCCTCCAGCGTTGCGTAGGCGATAAGGATGACCAGATCACCGGGATGTATCAAATGTGCTGCGGCACCGTTGATACCGATCACCCCGCTGCCCCGCTGACCCGTTATCACATAGGTCACCAACCGCGCTCCGTTGTCGACGTCGACAATCGTCACCTGTTCGCCCTCGAGGAGATCGGCGGCGTCCATCAAATCGGCGTCCACCGTGACCGACCCGACATAGTGCAGATCGGCCTGCGTGACCGTGGCCCGGTGAATCTTGGACTTCAACATCGTTCGTAACATCAGTTTCTCCAGGGTAGTTCATGGCTCTCGCTCGTCGCGAGACCCGGATGGCCGTCGATCAGCATTCCCCCGCCGATCTCGATCGCGATGTTGTCCAGAAGTCGGGTTTGCCCCAGCCTGGCCGCGACCAGCATCCGTCCCGGACCCTGAGTAGGTGCCGGGCCGAGCATCGGATCGCGAACCACCAGATAGTCGACTTCCAAGTCGGGTACCTCGTCGAGTACCGCACGGGCGGCCTCCAGCGAGGCGGACGCCCCCGTGGGTGCGGCGTAGCTTCCCGCCAACAACGCCGCCGACAATGCGCCGGCCTGCTCCCGTTGCATGGGATCGAGGTAGCGGTTCCGCGACGACATGGCCAGTCCGTCCGGCTCCCGAGCGGTGGGTACCCCGATCACCTCGAGGTGCAGATCGAGGTCTGCCACCATCTCCCGGATCAGGGTCAGCTGCTGGTAGTCCTTCTCGCCGAACACCGC
>JAGQTR010000097.1 GCA_020438915.1 Mycobacterium sp. | reverse complement strand
GTCGCGTTCATCCGCAACGTCACCGATATCGACGACAAAATCCTGCACAAGGCCGCCGACGCCGGACGACCGTGGTGGGAGTGGGCGGCTACCTATGAACGGGCCTTCACGGCCGCCTACGACGCACTCGGGGTGCTCCCGCCTTCAGGAGAGCCGCGGGCGACCGGACACATCACGCAGATGATCGAGCTGATCCAGAAGCTGATCGACCGTGGGCACGCCTATACCGGGGGTGGGGACGTGTACTTCGACGTCGCGACGCTGCCTGATTACGGAAAGCTCTCCGGTCACAAGCCCGACGATGTCCATCAGGGCGAGGGTGTCGCGACCGGTAAACGCGACCAGCGCGACTTCACATTGTGGAAGGGGGCCAAACCGGGCGAACCGTCATGGCCGACGCCGTGGGGACGCGGGCGTCCGGGCTGGCATACCGAGTGCGTCGCGATGTGCCAGGCCTATCTCGGCTCGGAGTTCGACATCCACGCCGGTGGCATGGACCTGGTCTTCCCGCACCACGAGAACGAGATTGCGCAGGCCGAAGCGGCCGGGGACGCCTTCGCCCGGTTCTGGCTGCACAACGGCTGGGTCACCATGGGTGGCGAGAAGATGAGCAAGTCGTTGGGCAATGTTTTGGCGATACCCGCTGTGCTGCAACGGGTGCGCGCAGCTGAGTTGCGTTATTACCTGGGCAGTGCGCACTACCGCTCGATGCTGGAGTTCTCCGAGCATGCGCTGCAGGACGCGGCGAACGCCTATACCGGGATCGAGGATTTCCTGCACCGGGTGCGCGTCCGCGTCGGTGCGGTGCCGCCGGGGGAGTGGACGCCAAAGTTCGGCGCTGCGCTGGACGACGACCTCGCGGTACCCGCTGCGCTCGCCGAGGTCCATGCCTGCCGGGCGGAAGGCAACCGGGCGTTGGATGCGGGGGATCATGAGAGCGCGCTGGCGCACGCGACGTCGGTCCGCGCGATGATGGGGATCCTCGGTGCCGACCCCCTGGATGAACGCTGGGAGTCACGCGACGAAACCTCGGCCGCCCTGGCCGCGGTCGACGTGCTCGTGCAGGCCGAGGTCCGCCGGCGAGCGGAAGCCAGGGCGAGCCGGGATTGGGCCGAAGCCGACGCGATCCGCGATCGGCTCAAGGAGGCGGGTATCGCAGTGACCGACACCTCTGACGGCCCGCAATGGTCGCTGCTGGACGGGACGGACAAATAGCAATGGCGGGCAATTCCCATCGGCGAGGTGCGGTACGCAAGTCGGGCACCAAGAAGGGGCCGACGGTGGGCTCGGGCGGGGTTCGTCGTCGCGGGCTGGAAGGCAAGGGCGCCACACCGCCCGCGCACGAACGGCCGCACCACCCGGCGGGAAAACGCGCCGCCAAGACGGCCCGCAAGCAACAGGGCAGACATAAGAAATCCGACGACATAGAGATCGTCCTCGGCCGCAACCCGGTGCTGGAGTGCCTCCGTGCGGGGGCGCCCGCGACTGCGCTGTACGTGGCACTGGGAACCGACGCCGACGAGCGGCTCACCGAAGCCGTGCAGATCGCGGCCGACAAGGGCATCTCGATTCTGGAGGTGGTGCGACACGACCTGGATCGGATCGCGGCCAACGGAATGCACCAGGGATTGGCGCTGCAGGTACCGCCTTATGACTACGCCCATCCCGACGATCTGCTCGCCGCTGCCAAAGCCGATGCGGCACCACCGCTGCTGGTCGCGTTGGACAACATTTCCGACCCGCGCAATCTCGGGGCCATCATTCGCTCGGTCGCGGCGTTCGGCGGTCACGGAGTGCTGATCCCGCAACGTAGATCAGCCTCGGTGACAGCAGTGGCGTGGCGCACCAGTGCCGGTGCGGCAGCACGGGTTCCGGTGGCCCGGGCAACGAATCTCAACCGAACTCTGAAGCAGTGGGCCGACGCCGGGCTGCAGATCGTCGGGCTCGACGCCGATGGCGGGACTGCGGTGGACGAACTCGACGGCGAAGGGCCGATAGTGGTTGTGGTGGGCTCGGAGGGTAAAGGCTTGTCCCGTCTGGTCCGGGAGAACTGCGATGCCATCGCGTCCATCCCGATGGCCGGTCCGACCGAGTCGCTCAACGCATCGGTGGCAGCCGGTGTCGTCCTAGCCGAGGTTTCGCGGCAGCGACGGACCTGACGGCCATCAGCTCCATGGGTCGGCGCGCTGCCAAAGCGTGGGGAGGTGCAGTGCGACCGCGTCGTCGGCGGCGAGCTGACCCAGAACCCGCATCGAGGTGTCCAAATCATCGACGGCGTACGGCAACGCGCGTAACGGCTTGTCCAATGGGCGGAAGAAGTCGTCCCAATGTGTGAGCACCACGCGGCGCGCACCGACAGTCCGCACCGTCTCTGTCCAGTACTGCGTGATGTAGTCGGGGGGCTGCAGTCCGAGTTGTCCCACGCCGAGATAGGCGACTTCGGCGCGGTGTCCGGCCAGCGCACCCGCCACGAACCCGGCGCTGCCCACGATCAGCAACCGGTGGCCGGTGGGGCGATGGTGCACGAGCATCGACCACGCCTCGCCGCATTTGTACGCCGAGGCTCTGGCCGGGGGAACGACCGGCGCGGTGATGGCCCCGGGAAAGCGATCCGGCGGGCAGTGGTTGCCCTCGATCAAGGTGATGTCGTAGTTGCCCGCGGTGACCTGCTCGCCGGAGGTGACCGTGCGGATGCGGTCGTGCCCGTGCCCGCGTCCGATGAGCGCTGCCGATGTCCCGCCCAACAGGCAGGCGCCAGTCAGCGTGGCGACTGCCGCGGAATCCATCGCGTGGTCGTAGTGGGTATGCACCGGAACCACCGCGTCCAGACCGGTGACCGCGAGCCGTGAAAGTGCGTCCTCGACGCGGGGATGTGACGACGTCAACCGCCGCGCGGCAACCATGGAAAAACTTGGCCGGGAGAAGAATCCATCGGTCATCACCGCGGAGCTGCCGTCGTCGATAAGCAGTGTCGTGACCCCGCCCCACGCGACCGAAACCGGGGCCGTCGGCGACGCGGGCGGCACATCGAAGTAGGTGGAGTAGGGCCCCAGATCGGGCCGGCCGGACTTTAGGCGCATGACCGCCAGCCTAGTTTTCAATCGAAGCAGCCAGGTGCCGGAAAGCCATCCGGGTTAGGTGAACGGGGTCAGGCCGACGCCGTCGGCCGCCAGCCGGTCGCGTACCGCGCAGGCGATTCGTACTGCACCCGGGGAATCGCCGTGTACGCAGATGGATTCGACGGTGATCGGAATGTCGGAACCGTCTACAGCGGTGACCCGCCCGGCCTGCACCATGCGGGAAACCCGGTCGCTGATCTCGGCGATATCGAAAAGCAACGCATCCGGTTCCCGACGTGGGACCAGCGTCCCGTCCGGACGGTAGGCGCGTTCGGCGAACGCTTCGGGCACGGTGCGCAGGCCCAGCCGCTGCGCCTCGGCGAAGAACACCGATCCGGCCGATCCCAGCACCGGGAGTCCAGGGTCCACCGCATGTACCGCTTCTGCGACAGCGCGCGCCTGCTCACGATGGCCGACGATCGAGTTGTACAGCGCCCCATGAGGTTTGACATAGCTCACGGTGGATCCAGCGACACCGGCGAGGGCCTGCAGGGCGCCGATCTGGTAGATCACATCAGCGCTGAGTTCGTCGGGCGGGACGTCGATGAATCGGCGACCGAAGCCCGCAAGGTCCCGGTAGCTGACCTGTGCACCGATACGGACGCCGCGCTCGGCTGCGCCGCGGCAGGTACGCGCCAGGGTGACTGCATCGCCGGCGTGGAATCCGCATGCGACATTGGCGCTGGTGACCAGGTCGAGCATCACGTCGTCGTTGCCGAGCCGCCACACCCCGAAGCCTTCGCCGAGGTCGGCGTTCAGATCGATGGACGGTACGGTCGGCACGCGGTCCAGCCTAACGCCGCGTGCAGTCAGCCTGTCTGGCGCCGGCTGCCGATCAACCAGCAGGCCAGGAAGATCGTGAACGAGATCGTGGTGACGAAGACCGACACCGGCACCCCGGGCGCAAGCGAGAGCACCAGGCCGCCCACCGCGGCGATCTCGGCGAAGAGTACCGATGCGCCCATGGTCCGGATCGGTGAGGTGAAGACCCGTGCCGCCGCTGCGGCGGGTGTGATCAGCAGCGACATCACCAGCAGCGCGCCGACGATCTGGACGCCCTGAGCGGCAGTCACACCCACCAGTGCGGCGAACACGATGCCGAGTCCGCGGACCGGTACGCCGCGGCCGGCGGCGACCTCGGGATCGACGGTGGCGAACAACAACGGACGATATGACAGTGCGAGCACGGCGATCACCAGCACGGTGACCGTGGCGAGCAGGGCCAGGCCCGAATAGCCGACACCGACGATCTGGCCGGTCAGCAAGGCGAAACTGGTGCCGGAGCGGCCCGGGTAGAGGTGGATGAACAGCACAGCCAGCCCGAGTCCGAACGCGAGGACCACGCCGATCGCCGAATCGCGCTCGCGGCTGCGCTGACCGAGAATGCCGAACAGGATGGCGGCCAACGCCGATCCAAAAAGAGCACCGACTCCGATGTTGAAACCGGCCAGCAGCGCGAATGCCGCTCCGGTGAGCGACAATTCGCTGGACCCGTGCACCGCGAACGACATCTGGCGCATCACGATCAACGGCCCGATGACACCCGACACGAGTGCGAGCAGGGCCGAGGCGAGCAGGGCCTGCTGTACGAAGTCACGGCTGAGCAGATCTGCGGTGACGTCGAAGGCGAAGAATTTCGACATCAGGTCGTCGAGCTTCTCACTCATGGGATGTGGCCGCCGGGTTCTCCGGTGTGCCCACCCGAATGGTCATGGCCGTGGTGGTACTGGCTGTGCTCGCCGACCACGATGTAGCGTCCGCCGATCTTGACGACCTCGATGTCGGAGCGGTAGAGCTCGGAAAGCGTCCGCGACGTCATGACCTCCTCGACAGTCCCGATTCGAAAGCGGCCGTCGACCAGATAGAGCACCCGATCCACGTACGGCAGAACGGGGTCGACCTCATGGGTGACGAACAGGACCGCGCTGCCCGCCTCCCTGCGGCGTCGATCGAGCAGGGTGCAGACCAGGCGTGCGTTGGCAGGGTCGAGGTTCAGCAGCGGTTCGTCGCAGAGCAGCAATACCGGGTCGGTGGCCAGCGCCTGCGCTACGCGCACCCGCTGCAGCTCGCCGCCGGACATCACACCGACAGACACCTCGGACAGGTGCAAACCGTTGACTTGTGCGAGCGCTTGCCGCACCGCATGGCGTTTGGCTCGGCGGGACTCGCGGCCCCACCCGGTCATCCCCCAACGGTGGCCGTCGTATCCGAGGGCGACCAGATCCGAGCCGCGCAACGATAATCCGCGGTCCATCGACCGATGCTGTGGCACGTATCCGATTCGTTCGCTGCCCGTCGTGACCGGTCGTCCTGCGACGGTGACGATGCCCGAGCTCAGCTGCATTTGACCGAGCAGCACCTTGAGTAACGAGGTCTTACCGGTGCCGTTTGGACCCAGCACCGCGATGAACTCGCCGGGGTGGACAACCAGGTCGAGGTCGTCCCACAGCACGCGCTCGCCGAACGCCAGGCGCGCCCGGGCCAGCGAGACCACCGCGTGCGGATCGTTTTGCGGCTCCACGGACACGGCCGGGTGACTATCTGCGCGCCGGCGGCGCGGCATCCAATCGGGCCGCCATCTCGTCGACGGTCGCCCGCTGCCAGTCCAGGTAGTCCACGCCCTCGGGAAGCGTTTCGGTGACCGAGATGACGGGCAGCCGGGCCCGCGTTGCCGCCTCCAGAATCTGTTTTGTCGCAGCCGTTTCGGTTTGGGTGTTGACCACGATTGCCGACACCTCGCCGGAGTCGATCAGGTCGAGCATCGCGGCCACATCCGCGGGTGCCGGATCATTGCCCTGCTCCATCGCCTCGGCGAAGGCCTCCGGCGTCTTGTCGGTGATCCCGGCGTTGCGCAGCAGGTAGTACGCGACCGGCTCGGTCGAGATCACCGAGACCCCGGGATGGGCCTGGCCGACCAATCGCTGGGCCATCGCGAGGGTGTCGAGTTCGGCCTCGAACTCGGAGGCGTTGGCGGTGTAGTCGTCGCTGTGTGCGGGGTCGGACTTCCCGAGTTTCTCTGCGATGGTGTTCGCAACCGCCTTGACTGCTTCCAGGTCGTAGAAGACGTGCTCGTTGGCGGGCTGCTGCGACGGTGTCAGCAGTGAGTAGCCGTCCACTCGCGGCAGGTCAGGATGGGTCGCGAGGATCTCATCAACCCAGTGGTCGTAGCCACCGCCGTTGAAGACCACCAGCGTGGCATCCGAGATCGCGGCGGCGTCGGCGGGGCTGGCCTCAAACGAGTGGGGGTCAGCCACCGTCCCGTTGACGATGGACCGCACCCTGGCGTGATCGCCCACGACCGCGCGGGTGACGCTGCCCCATACGTCGGTGGAGGCCACCACGTCGGGCGAGCCGTCGGTGACGCCGTTCTCAGCGCCGTGCCGATCTGGGGAACAGGCGGGGACACCGACCGCCAGGAGGACGGCCGCTCCCGCGGCGATCAGGGCGCGCATCGACGTCTCCTAATACAAATGAAAACCGTTTCTAATAACCATAACCTATGCCGCCGCTGTGTCCGCGGCGTCACGGAACCGGCATCGGCCGACGTCAACACCGATGCCCAACAGCCCGTCCGGACGTCAGGCCCGCCCGTCAGATCGGGTGCGGCGGCGTTCGAGCAGGTAGTTCAGCGCGGTCGCGACGTCTTCCGGCGTGCCCACCCGGTGCTCGGCCGACGTGTCACCCGGCCCGACCTTCACGCCGGTATCGGCACCGCGCAGGCGCCGGAAGGCCTTCTCGTCGGTGACGTCGTCGCCGAAGAAGACCACCGCTGTGGCCTCATGCCGATCGCGAAGGATGTCGATCGCCTCGCCCTTGTCGGTCGAGATCACCGCGAACTCGAGGACTGCCTTGCCCTCGGTGGCGTGCGCGGCCCACGACTCCGCCGCGGTCCGCGCCTCACGCACTGCGTTCTCGCCGTGTGCGGGACTGGCATTGCGGATGTGCAATGCGACGCTGGCCGGCTTCGTCTCGACCGTGACACCCGGTTTTCCGGCGGCGATCGAGGTCAATGTGTCAGTGATCGTCTGCAACAACCCCAAATCAATCTCGTTGGCGAACCCCGAGTCGAACTCGGCGCCGTGGCTTCCGACCAGGTTCACCGTCGGCGGCATGGCCGACAGCAAGCGCAGATCGCGCAGCGCGCGTCCGGAAATCAGCGCGACCGAAGTCGCGGGCAGGACGGCGAGTTCGATGAGGGCCTGCCCGGCGTCGGGGAGTGGCGCAGCGTCTGCGGGATTGTTGACTATCGGCGCCAGGGTGCCGTCGAAATCTGAGGCGACCAGCAATCGTGGAGTCCGGGCCGCCACGTCCAGCGCGGTCGTCAATTCTGCCGGCAGGTCGCTCATCCGCTAGATCTTGGGTTGGTCGTCGTCTCCGATGAGCAACCGCACGGCCAGATCCAGCCGCTTGCTCACATCGGTTGCCGAGGCGCGGCGGGTCAGCCAGGCCAGCAGATTGGACAGCCACACATCGGAGATCACCCTGGCGATGTGGTACTGGTCCTCGGTGGGCTCGCCGTCGCTCATGGCCCGGGCGAACATCGAGTCCATCAGCTTGCCGACGTGGTCTACCTCACCTGCGGCCGAGGCGTCGGCGAAGACGAACGCCCGCGTCATGGCCTCAGTGAGCAGCGGATTGCGCTGCATCGCCCGGTTGAGTTTGCTGATCATGATGTTCAAGCGCTGATAGGCAGTGGCACCCGCCGAGAGCGTTGCCCGATCGGTCTTGGCGTCGATGCGCTCGAACTCCCGGCCCAGCGCGGACACCAGAAGATGGACTTTCGACGGGAAGTACCGATACAGGGTTCCCACCGCGACATCAGCGCGCTCGGCAACGGCCCGCATCTGAACGGCTTCGTAGCCGCCTTTCGAGGCTATCGCCAGGGTCGCGTCGAGGATTCGCTTGCGACGCTCGCGCTGGGCTTCTGAACCCAGTTCGGACTCGGCCAGCACCGCAACGTTCATCACCTGCCGTGGTCGGGAGTCAGACCCGGCGGACCTAGCGGCGCGGGGTTGTGGCGGTGACATTTCTGATGACATCTCTGATGACAACTCAGCGGCCCCAGACCTGCGGCGTGCGGGTCCCTGGTGATCCGGTCTCACCGAAAACGGTACGCATAGTCATCCCCGGTTCCTCACCTCAGTGCCGGGTCGGCACCGGCGTGTTCTGCAGCGATGGCGGTCGACTTGACGGTCGAGCGCTGGCACTATTAGAACACGTTCTAGTGGGAAGCAACCTCTTCTCGCCCAATCGCTAGGAGTGCCGGTGTCGGCTCAATCTCTGAAAACCTCGGCCACCATCGTCGACGAGCAGTCCGCTGCCCGCGAACTGGTCCGTAGCTGGGCCGTCGGGTCCGGAGCGGCGGCGGCGGCACGGGGCGTGGAACAGGGCGACCCGTCAGCGTGGAAAGCGCCGTACCACGGGCTGGCGCAGCTCGGACTCTTCGGTGTAGCCCTCTCGGAGGACCATGGCGGGGCCGGCGGCACTGTGGCCGATCTCTGCGCGATGGTCGAGGAGGCGGCAGCGGCCTTGGTGCCCGGTCCGGTGGCGACGACCGCGCTGGCCACCCTGGTGCTCGACGGGTCCCACTCCGAACTGCTCGAAGCCCTCGCGTCGGGCGACCGGACCGCCGGTGTCACTTTGAGCGCCGAGCTGTCCTACGCCGACGGCCTTGTCTCGGGCGTCGCCCCCCGCGTGCTCGGAGCAGAGACGGGCGGGGTGTTGTTGTTGGGTGCGGGCGGGCGCTGGCTGCTCGTGGACGCCGCCGCCGACGGGGTGTCGGTCGAACCCGTGAAGGCCACCGACTTCTCCCGGCCACTGGCGCGGGTGGTGCTGGACGGCGCGCCCGCGGTCGACCTGCCGTTACCCGCGCAGCGCGTCGTCGATCTGGCGGCGACGGTGCTGGCGGCCGAAGCGGCCGGCCTTGCTCGCTGGCTGCTCGAGACCGCGACCGAGTACGCGAAAGTCCGAGAACAGTTCGGCAAGCCGATCGGCAGCTTCCAGGCCATCAAGCACATGTGCGCCGAGATGCTGCTGCGTTCCGAACAGGCTTCGGTGGCTGCGGCGGATGCCGCCCGCGCTGCTGCCGAGGCCGGCCACACCGATGGCGCCGAACAACTCTCGCTCGCGGCGGCGCTTGCTGCCTCGGTGGGGATCGAGGCGGCCATGGCGAACGCCAAAGACTGCATCCAGGTGCTCGGCGGTATCGGGATCACCTGGGAGCACGACGCGCACCTCTACCTGCGCCGCGCCTACGGGATCGCGCAGTTCCTGGGGGGAAGATCGCGCTGGCTTCGTCGGGTGGCGGCGCTGACGCAGCAGGGAGTGCGCCGGGATCTGCATATCGACCTGGCTTCGGTAGCCGACCTCCGGCCCGAAATTTCCGCTGCGGTAGCTCAGGTGGCGGCGGCACCGGAAGCGCGGCGGCAGATGGTGCTTGCCGAGACCGGTCTGTTGGCGCCGCACTGGCCGCGGCCCTACGGCAGGGGGGCCGGTCCGGCCGAGCAACTCGTGATCGATCAAGAGTTGGCGGCCGCCGGAATCGTGCGTCCCGACTTGGTGATCGGTTGGTGGGCCGTCCCGACGATCCTTGAGCACGGCAGCCCGGCACAGGTCGAGCAATTCGTCCCCGCCACGTTGCGGGGCGAGCTGACCTGGTGCCAGCTGTTCAGCGAGCCGGGTGCGGGGTCGGACCTGGCGGCGCTACGAACCAAAGCGGTTCGCGTCGAAGGGGGTTGGAAGCTCACGGGCCAGAAGGTATGGACTTCTGCGGCCCAGCAGGCTCATTGGGGTGTGTGCTTGGCCAGAACGGACCCAAGCGCGCCGAAACACAAGGGCATCACCTATTTCCTGGTCGATATGAAGACGCCGGGCATCGTGGTCCGCCCGCTGCGCGAGATCACCGGCGACGAACTGTTCAACGAAGTGTTCTTCGACGATGCGTTCCTACCCGATGAGATGGTGGTCGGTCAGGTCAACGAGGGCTGGCGGCTGGCCCGAACCACGCTGGCCAACGAGCGCGTCGCGATGGCTCAGGGCACCGCCTTGGGTAACCCGATGGAAGAGCTGCTGCGCGTCGTCCGAGAAGACCCGGAGCTGGAAGCCGATGGTGCCCAACAGGACAGGCTCGGCGGCCTGATCGTCGCCGCGCAGATGGGGTCCCTACTCGATCAGCGCATCGCCCAGCTTGCCGTCGGTGGGCAGGACCCCGGTCCGCAGGCCAGTGTCCGCAAGCTCATCGGGGTGCGGTATCGCCAGGAACTCGCCGAGTTCGGGATGGATCTATCGGAGGGCGCCGGTGCCGTGGACAGCCCCCAGGTGTTCGACTTCCTCAACACCCGCTGCCTCACGATCGCCGGTGGGACCGAGCAGATCCTGCTGACCATGGCCGGAGAGCGGTTACTGGGCCTGCCGCGCTGACCGCCGTTGTGGCCGCAGTGCATTCGGCTATTCGTCGTAAGTGACTTCCACCGAATCCGACCGCGGGTGTGCCTGGCACGCCAGGATCAGGCCCTCGTCGAGATCCTGCTGTTCGAGCACATCGTTGACCTCCATCTCGATCTCGCCGGACTTGGCCACCACCGCACATGCGCCGCAGTGACCTTCGCGGCAGGAGAACGGCGCGTCCAGCCCTTTGGCGAGCAGCACGTCGAGCAGTTTCGCGCGCCGCGGCCAGGAAACCTCATGGGTTTCACCATCCAGCGTCACGATCGCCGTGGCCGGACCTGCGTCGTCGTCACCGGTGTCGTCCTCTCCGAAGTCCACCACCACTGCGGCGAATGGGTCGGACTCCAAGGACTTGAACACCTCGATGTGGATCCGCTCAGCGGGCACCCCCGACGATTTCAGGGCTTCTTCGGCGGCCGCCATGAACGGTCCGGGACCGCAGATGAACGCGTCGCGGGAGGTGTAAGGGTTGATCAGTTCCGACAGCGCGGTCGAGTTGGGCAATCCCTGCACCGACTCCAGCCAGTGCAGTGCGGCAAAACGATCGGGGTACTTGGCAGCCAGATCGCGCAGCGCTTTGGCGAAGATGACCGAGCTCTCATCGCGATTGGCATAGACCAGGGTCACCTTGCCGCTGCCCTCGGTGAGAGCGGACTTCAAGATCGCCATCATCGGGGTGATACCACTGCCGGCGGCCAGGAGCAGAAAGTCGGTGTCCAGGGTCTTGGGAACGAACGTTCCCGACGGTGCCAGCACGTGCACTCGCATTCCGGGGCGGGCGTTGTCGCATAGCCAGTTCGATGCGTAGCCGTCCTCGGTGCGCTTGATCGTGACGGTCAGCGGGTCGCCGGTGAACGGTGAGCTGCACAGCGAATAGCACCGGGCGACCGAACCAGTTCGATCGCTGGGCACCCGCAACGTCAGGAATTGCCCCGGTGCGTAGCGGAGTTTCTCGGCAGGAATCGAGGGGTCCTGCGGGCCGTCGGGCGCCTTGAAGACCAGCGATCGGGCATCGGAGGTCTCGTCGATGACCTCGGCAACCTCAAGCTCGAGCACGTGGTTTCCGAGCGGCTCGTCCGTCACGGGTCGGTCCTCCCTTCGCGCTGTCTGCGGTCAATAACCCGCGTCGATAACTAGAACAGGTTATAGAAATGCATGTGCCCAGGTCCAGCAGCTGCAGCAATGCCCTACTCGACACAAATCGTAACGTGTTCTAATCTTTCTGTAGCGATCTGCTCTAGTCTTCAGGAGGCAAGTCCGTGACGTCCACTGAACAGCGTGACGTGCAGTCGGTTCTCACCGGCATCGACGATCTGCTGCCGCGGATCGCCAAGCGCGCCCAGGCCGCCGAAGACCTCCGGCGTCTACCCGACGACACGGTGAGCGAACTCGACGAGGTCGGCTTCTTCAAGCTGCTCCAACCCGAGCAGTGGGGCGGCCTGCAATGCGATCCCACCGTTTTCTACGAAGCCGTCCGGCGGATCGCCAGCGCATGCGGTTCGACCGGATGGGTGTCGTCCATCATCGGTGTACACAACTGGCATCTGGCCCTGTTTGACCAGCAGGCGCAGGACGAAGTGTGGGGCGAGGACCCGACGGTCCGCGTTTCGTCCTCCTACGCGCCGATGGGCGCGGGCACCGTGGTTGAGGGCGGCTATCTCGTCAGCGGCGCCTGGCAGTGGTCGTCTGGTTGCGATCACGCGACCTGGGCATTCCTCGGGGGACCGGTGATCAAGGATGGTAGGCCGGTCGATTTCGGCAGCTTCCTGATTCCGCGCAGCGAGTACCGCATCGACGACGTCTGGCACGTGGTCGGGTTGAAGGGCACCGGTAGTAACACCGTGGTGGTCAAGGACGTTTTCGTGCCGCGGCACCGGTTCTTGTCGTACAAGGCGATGAACGACCACACCGCCGGTGGGCTGGAGAACAACACCGCACCTGTTTATAAAATGCCCTGGGGCACAATGCATCCCACCACCATCTCGGCGCCGATTATGGGAATGGCCTACGGTGCCTACGACGCCCATGTCGAACACCAGGGCAAGCGGGTGCGGGCTGCCTTCGCCGGCGAGAAGTCCAAGGACGACCCGTTCGCAAAGGTGCGTATCGCCGAGGCCGCCAGCGACATCGACGCCGGATGGCGGCAACTCATCGGAAACGTCCGCGACGAATACCGGCTCCTCGAGGCCGGTCAAGAGATCCCATTCGAACTGCGCGCCAGGGCTCGGCGCGACCAAGTGCGTGCCACCGCTCGTGCCATCGCCTCGATCGACTTGCTGTTCGAGGCCTCCGGTGCCACGGCTCTGGGAGTCGAGCAACCCGTGCAACGGTTCTGGCGTGATGCGCATGCCGGCCGGGTGCACGCGGCGAACGAACCGGAGCGGGCGTACCTGATCTTCGGCAACAACGAGTTCGGCCTGCCACCGCAAGACACGATGGTGTGATTGGCCTGCCCTGATGACATCCTTTGCAGCAGAAGCCGCCCAACAGCAAGAGGTCACCTTCGAGTCGACGTCCCGTTTTGCCGATGTCCGCGGCGCGGGCCCGGACATGCGGCTGCACTATCACGAGGCGGGTGTCGGCAACGATGAGACGGTGGTGTTGCTGCACGGCGGCGGCCCCGGCGCATCCAGCTGGTCGAACTTCGGCCGCAACATTGCGGTGCTGGCCAAGCGATTCCACGTGCTTGCGGTCGACCAGCCCGGATACGGGCACTCCGACAAGCACGCCGAACACGAGCAGTACAACCGTTACAGCGCTAACGCGTTGCTGAACCTGTTCGACCATCTGGGGCTCGAACGTGCTGCACTGGTGGGTAATTCGCTCGGAGGTGGTACCGCGGTGCGGTTCGCTCTGGACAATCCGAAGCGGGCCGGCCGGCTGGTGTTGATGGGTCCGGGTGGGTTGAGCGTCAACCTGTTCTCGCCTGATCCGACCGAAGGTGTCAAGCTGCTGGGCCGGTTCGCCGCGGACCCTACGCGGGAGAACATCGAGAAGTTCTTGCGGATAATGGTTTTCGACCAGAGTCTGATCACCCCTGAGTTGGTCGAGGAGCGGTTCCAGATCGCGAGCACGCCGGAGTCGCTTGCCGCCACCAGAGCGATGGGTAAATCTTTCGCCGGCGCGGATTTCGAACTGGGGATGATGTGGCGGGATGTGTACAAGCTGCGCCAGCCGGTGCTGCTGATCTGGGGACGCGAGGACCGGGTCAACCCCCTCGACGGCGCCTTGGTGGCGCTCAAACAGATTCCGCGGGTACAGCTGCACGTGTTCGGCCAATGTGGACACTGGGCGCAGTTGGAGAAGTTCGACGAGTTCAACAAGCTGACGGTTGATTTTCTCGGAGGCACGCGATGAGCATTCGATCGCTGGGATACCTGCGCATCGAGACCACCGACATCGGAGCCTGGCGCGAGTACGGGCTCAAGGTACTCGGCATGATCGAGGGCAGGGGTAGTACCGAGGGCGCGCTCTATCTAAGGATGGACGAGTTCCCCGCCAGGCTGGTTATCGTGCCCGGGCAACGGGACCGATTGCTGGAGTCGGGATGGGAGACCGCGAACGCCGCTGGGCTGCAGGATATCCGCAATCGTCTCGACATCGAGGGCACGCCGTACAAAGAGGCCACGGCCGCCGAACTGGCCGAGCGTCGGGTCGACGAGATGATCAGCTTCTCCGACCCCTCTGGCAACACCCTGGAGGTTTTCCATGGTGCGGCCCTCGAACACCGCCGGGTGGTGAGCCCGTACGGTCACAAGTTCGTGACCGAGGAGCAGGGTCTCGGGCACGTCGTTCTAACCACCCGGGACGACGCCGAATCGCTGCACTTTTATCGAGATGTCCTCGGCTTCAGCCTGCGGGACTCAATGCGTCTGCCGCCGCAGCTTGTCGGCCGGCCCGCCGACGGACCGCCGGCGTGGTTGCGGTTCTTCGGAGTGAACCCGCGCCACCACAGCCTGGCGTTCATGCCGGGTGAGACCCCCAGCGGGATCGTGCATCTCATGGTGGAGGTCGAAAGTGCCGACGACGTCGGGCTCTGCCTGGACCGGGCGTTGCGCCGCAAGGTGAAGATGTCGGCAACGCTGGGCCGGCATGTCAATGACAAGATGTTGTCCTTCTACATGAAGACACCCGGTGGCTTCGACATCGAGTTCGGTTGCGAGGGGCTAGAAGTCGAAGACCATAGCTGGGTCGCCCGGGAGAGCACCGCGGTGTCTCTGTGGGGCCACGACTTCAGTGTGGGCTTCAAGCCCTGACGAGTGCTTGCGCGAGGAGAAATCAACCCAGTGGGAAGTCCTGCGATCGACCCGCGCACGTTCCGCAGCGTGCTAGGCCAGTTCTGCACCGGTATCACGGTCATCACCACCGTGCACGACGGTGAACCGGTGGGCTTCGCCTGTCAGTCGTTCGCCGCGCTCTCCCTGGACCCGCCGCTGGTGCTGTTCTGTCCGACCAAGGTGTCACGTTCCTGGCAGGCCATCGAGGCCAGTCGCAGCTTCTGCGTGAACATCCTGCACGAGAACCAGAAGGACGTCTCGGCACGCTTTGGATCCCGGGAACCGGACAAGTTCGCCGGAATCGACTGGACACCATCGAAACTGGGTTCGCCGATCATCGAGGGCACGCTGGCACACATCGATTGCACAGTAAAGGCGGTGCACGACGGCGGCGACCACTACGTGGTCTTCGGCGCGGTGCACTCGCTGTCGGAGGTCCCGAAGAAGAAGCCGCGGCCACTGTTGTTCTATCAGGGGCAGTACACCGGTATCGAACCCGACAAGACGACGCCGGCGGACTGGCGTAACGATCTCGAAGCCTTCCTGACCGCCACCACGGACGACACCTGGCTCTAGCTCCGCCGGGTGTTCGCCCGGCGAGCCCGGAACGGTCACGGCTGGTCTCAAACGCGTGGTGGTCGCCTCGATAGCGGGCACGGTCGTCGAGTGGTACGAGTTCTTCCTGTACGCCACTGCTGCCACCCTGGTGTTCAACAAGGTGTTTTTCGCCGAGGGTTGGTGGGCTGGCTGGCATCCACATCTGCTGGAATGGTGACCGCAGCCTCGTACCCGATGGACGGCGGATGGAGTGCACGATGACGGTGTTGGCGGCCCTACCGAGTATGCTGACGGCCTTATGAATCCCCAGTGGGTTCCCTCCGACCGCGACATCGCTGAGGCGAGGGTGACGGACTTCGCGCGATTCGCCGAAGCACGCACGGGTACCGCGTTTCCGGATTACCACACCCTGTGGCAATGGTCGGTGCAGGACACCGACGGCTTCTGGGCGGCGTTGTGGGACTATTTCGATGTCGGTCCCCGTGGGCGGACGGTGCTCGAGAACGATGCGATGCCCGGCGCCCGATGGTTCCCGGACACCACGTTGAACTACGTCGATCAGATCGCCCGCAATGCGCGTACCGACCGACCGGCGATCGTGTACGTCAGCGAAGACGGTCCGGATCGTGAATTGTCCTGGGGTGAACTCCTAGCGCGCACCGCCGCCTTCGCCGACGCCCTGCGTGCGGTTGGCATCGGCCCTGGTGACCGGGTGGCCGGATACCTCCCCAACATTCCCGAGGCCGTGATCGCGTTTCTGGGCACGGCGGCCGTCGGTGGTATCTGGAGCGCCTGTGGTCAGGACTACTCGGCGAAGGCGGCGTTGGATCGTCTCGGCCAGCTTGAGCCGAAGGCGCTGGTGACCGCCGACGGGTACCAGTTCGGTGGGAAGTACCGGGACAAGCGCGAAGACGTCACCGCGCTTCGTGCCGGCCTGCCGACAGTGCAGGCCACGTTCTCCGCAGCCGATCTCGCAGCGCGTAGCAATGGTGAACTCGAAACTGTTCCGGTCCCTTTCGAACACCCACTGTGGGTTCTGTTCTCGTCCGGAACCACCGGGCTCCCGAAGGGAATCGTGCACGGCCACGGCGGGGTGGTTCTGGAGCACCTCAAAGCCGTTGCGCTGCAGTCTGACATCGGGCGCGCAGACACCTTCTTCTGGTTCACCAGCCCCAGCTGGATGATGTGGAACTTCCAGGTCGCCGGTCTGCTCGTCGGTTCCACGATCGTCTGCTACGACGGCAGCCCCACGGCCGGCCGCCCGGACGCGTTGTGGGCGATCGCTGCCCGAGTCGGGGCGACGGTGCTCGGCACCAGCCCCGGCTATGTGCTGGGCTGCATGAAGGCCGACGCGCGCCCGAAGCAGACTCACGACCTATCGGCACTGCGTTCTGTCGGGATCACCGGTTCGTCACTGCCGCCGGCATCGTCGCTGTGGCTGCGCGACAATGTGGGGGAACACGTGCCGGTTGCCTCGATCAGCGGTGGCACCGACGTGGTGTCGGCGTTCATCGGCGGTGTTCGCACGGTGCCGGTCTGGCCGGGAGAACTGTCTGCGCCGTTTCTCGGTGTCGCGTTGGACTCCTGGGATGAGGCCGGACAGCCCGTTCGCGGCGAAGTGGGTGAGCTCGTCGTCACCAGGCCGATGCCGTCCATGCCGGTATCCTTCTGGAACGATCCCGACGGAAACCGTTATCGGGAGGCGTATTTCGAGACATATCCCGGGGTGTGGCGCCACGGCGACTGGATCACCATCACCGATCGCGGCAGCATCATCGTGCACGGGCGGTCAGACTCGACCCTCAACCGACACGGCATCCGGATGGGAAGCGCCGACATCTATCAGGCGGTCGAGAGCCTCCCCGAGATCGTCGAGGCACTGGTGATCGGAGCCGAGCAACAAGACGGCGGCTACTGGATGCCGTTGTTCGTCGTTCTCTCCGATGGTGCCGAATTGACCGATGATTTGCGCGACCGAATCAACGACACCATTCGATCCGAGGTATCGCCGCGGCACGTGCCCGATGAGATCATCCTCGCGCCAGGCGTTCCGCACACCCGCACCGGCAAAAAGCTCGAGGTACCGATCAAGAAGCTGTTCCAGGGCGGTGATCCGGCCAAAGTCGTCGAGCGCAGCGCAGTCGACGACCCTTCGCTGCTCGACTGGTACGTCACGCAGCGTCGTCGGTGACCAGGTCGACATGGTGTCGGCGGCCTCGGCCCACCGGCATTCGTGTCCGCCTAGCCAAGCCATGAACCGATGCGCTGCAAAGCCTCCCGGATATCGGCGGCCGGACCAGCGAACGACAGCCGCACGAACGCTCCGCCGCGCACGGTGTCGAAGTCGACTCCGGGTGCGATCGCCACCCCGGTGTCGGTGAGCAACTTCGAGCAGAACGACAGTGAATCGTTGGTCAGCTGGGAGACGTCGGCATAGACATAGAAGGCACCGTCGGTCGGGGCGAGCCGGTCGATACCGATGCTTCGCAGCCCGTCGAGCAACTCGGTTCGGTTGGCTGCGTAGCCGTCCAGAAGTGCCTCGGCCTCAGCGATCGACTCCGGCGTGAA
The DNA here is from genome assembly GCA_020438915.1 of Mycobacterium sp. Lineage (GTDB taxonomy): Bacteria > Actinomycetota > Actinomycetes > Mycobacteriales > Mycobacteriaceae > Mycobacterium. Next base: position 7,219 of record JAGQTR010000097.1, on the reverse strand, counting down.
CGCGGATACCGCGGCCACCTGTGGCAGCGCCGGCGGACAGATGGTGAAGTTTCCGGTCAGGCAGTCGACCGCCCGTTTGAGTTCCTGCGGCACCAACAACCAGCCCAGCCGCCACCCAGTCATCGAGAAATACTTTGAAAAGCTGTTCACCACAATCGAATCCCGCGAGGTCTCCCAGGCGCAACTGGTTGCCGGCGAACCCGGATACACCAGCCCGTGGTACACCTCATCGCTGATCAGCCGCACTCCCGAGGACGCACACCAGGCCGCGATCGCCGCAAGCTCTTCGGGTGGTATCACCGTTCCGGTCGGATTGGCGGGGCTTGCGACGATCACCCCTGCTACCGGTGGATCGAGCTCGGCCAGCATCTCGGCTGTCGGCTGGAACCGGGTGTCGGGACCGCACGCCAGCTCGACAACCTCGCAGCCCAGCGCTGAGAGAATGTTGCGGTAGCAGGGATATCCGGGGCTGGCGATGGCGACCCGGTCACCGGAATCGAAGCACGCCAGGAACGCCAACAGGAAGCCGCCCGACGACCCGGTCGTGACTACGACGTCGTCCGGCTCGACGACGAGTCCATGGCGGGTCTGGTAGGCGTCGGCTATTGCAGCGCGCAACTCCGGAATACCGAGTGCGATGGTGTAGCCCAGCTGGTTACGGTGCAGTGCTGCTACGGCAGCGTCTCGGACCGGAGTCGGTGCGCCCGCGCTGGGCTGCCCGGCGGACAGGTTGACCAGATCGCCGTGGGTACGTTGTCGTTCGGCCGCAGCCAGCCACACGTCCATCACATGGAATGGCGGAATACCTGCCCTGCGCGAGATGGTCACGGGTTCAGGCTAGAACACCTTGGATTCGAGCCGCCGCAGCTGCTGACGCGGCGGACCGAGCAGCTGCGCGCTGCCGTGAGCGCGCTTGAAATAGAGTTGGATATCGCTTTCCCAGGTGATCGCGATGCCACCGTGAATCTGGACAGCTTCGGCGGCGACCTTCGAGAAGGCCTCGCTGGCGGCCACCCGGGCCAAGTTCGCCGTCGTCGGCGACGGACTCCCCACTGCCTCGTCAACAACCGCACGGGCTGACTGCACCGCGACGTACAGATCGGCCATCCGGTGCTTGAGCGCCTGGAAACTGCCGATGGGGCGGCCGAACTGAACACGATCCTTGGTGTACTGCACGGTGAGGTCAAGACACTTCGCAGCCGCCCCGATCTGCTCGGCGGCCAACAGGATTGCCGCCATCTGCAGCAGGCCGGTATCGGCCCCGATCCGGGCAGTCTGCGTGGGATCGACCCGCGCCAACCGGCGCGTCGGATCCATCGATACCGCGGGCGCGGCCGTGAAAGACGTCCAACGAGTGAGGGTGTCCCCGTCGGCGGCGATCACGACGTCGGCGATATCACCGTTCACCACGTATCCCGGATCGAAGACCACCGTGCCGATCGAGGATCCCGCGGCGAGCGCCTCCAACGCCTCCACGTCTGGCGCGTCGGCCGACAACAGTGCGAGCTCGGCCAGCGTGGTTCCCAGCAACGGAGTGGGTACCAGAGCCCGGCCCAGCTCCTCCAGCGCAACTGCGGCATCGGCCAGTTCGCCGCCCGCTCCGCCCAGCTTCTCCGGCACCACAAGCGCGGCGGCGCCGACCTGTTCGCACAACATCTGCCAGAGCGAGTCGTCGTATCCCTGATCTGAACTCATCGCCGCACGCACCGCCTCCGGTGATGCGTGCTTCTCGACGAGCGCGGCGACGGTGTCGCGCAGCAGTTCGCGTTCCTCGCTCATGCGGTCAGTGCCTCCAATACCCGACGGCGGTGCCAGGTGGGGTGCCCCCAGGCGGAGCGTAGTGCTTGCACCCGAAGTAACCACAGGGACAGATCGTGCTCCTGCGTGAAACCGATGGCACCGTGTGTCTGTAGCGCCGAACGCGCGGCTAGCAGCGCAGCGTCGGCGGCAGCGGCCGTGGCGGCGCTGACATCCCGGGCCGTATCCGACGACCCGTCACCCAGCGCCAGCGCCGCACCGTAGACCAGCGGCCGCGCAAGCTCGATAGCGATGAGCACATCGGCCAACTTGTGTTTGATCGCCTGATAGCTGCCGATCACCGTGCCGAACTGGCTGCGCTGCTTGGCATAGTCCACCGCAGCATCGAGCATCGCCTGCCCGGCCCCGACCAGCTGGGCCGCCGTCGCCACCGCGCCGAGTTCGAAGGCCCGCGCCACATCGGCCGACCGGCCCGGACCGGATGCGGTGACGTCGAACAACTTCCGGCTCAAGTCTACGGAAGCGTGCCCTTCTCCGGCGGTACCCTCATGCACCTGACCGTCTGCGGCGAACAGAATCAAACCGGCGGTATCGGCGTCCACGGCGCGGGGTACCAGCGGCGGCATGGCCACCGTCGCGACCAGTTCGCCGGAGGCCAGGGCAGCACAACGCCCGTCATCGCCAAGAAGGACAGGTGCCACCGCAATGGATTCGGTCACCGGTCCAGGAACACACCAGCGCCCTAGACGCTCCAAAGCCACCACAAGGTCGACCGGGTGGGCGCCGATGCCGTCGAGTTCCTCAGGCACCAGCAGCGCTGTCACACCGAGATCTGCCAGTTGTGCCCACACCTTTCGGCCCGGTGTGGTGTCGCCCTCGGCCCACGCCCGCACCGCGCCCGGCACATCGGCGGCGCCCAACGCGGCGTCGATGCTGGCTGCGAAGTCGCGCTGCTGTTGGTCTAGCTCGAAGTTCACGGTCATCTACTTTCGGGGCAGGCCCAGCAGCCGCTCGGCGATGATGTTGCGCTGAATCTCGTTGGTACCGGCGTAAATCGGGCCGCCCAGTGCGAACAATAGTCCGTCGGTCACCGAGTCTTCGAGTTCTCCGTCGGCGCCGCGCAGATCCAGTGCTGTTTGGTGCAGGGCGACGTCGAGGTCAGACCAGAACACCTTGGTCACCGATGCTTCAGCGCCCAGTTCGCCGCCGTTGGCCAACCGGGTGACCGTGCCGAACGTGTGTAGCCGGTAGGCCTGGGCCCTGATCCAGCCGTCGGCGACCCGATCGGTGAACGCGGGATCGGGGTTGTCCTGCCATTGGGCGACGAGTCGTTCGGCGGGTGCGAGGAAGCGCGCCGGGCTGCGCAGCGACATGCCGCGTTCGTTGCTCGAGGTGCTCATGGCCGCCTTCCACCCCTCATGTACGCCGCCGATCACGTCCCGATCGGGGACGAAGACGTCGTCGAGGAAGATCTCGCCGAATCCGGTGTCGCCGCCGAGCTGCGCGATCGGCCGCACGGTCACGCCGTCTGCTGACAGATCGAACATGAAGTACGTCAGTCCTTTGTGGCGTTGCGCCTCGGGGTCTGAGCGGAACAACCCGAACGCCCGCTCGCCGAATACCGCCCGCGAGCTCCAGATCTTCTGCCCGTTGAGCAGCCAGCCACCCTCGGTCTTTGTCGCTGTCGAACGCAGCGATGCCAGATCGCTGCCCGACTCCGGTTCCGACCATGCTTGCGCCCAGATCTGTTCGCCGCTAGCCATTTTCGGTAGTATTCTGTCGAGCTGCTCAGCTGTTCCATGGCTGAACAATGTCGGGGCGAGCATGGATATCCCGTTGGCGCTGGCCCGGCCCGGGGCGCCGGCGCGGAAGTACTCCTCTTCGAAGACGATCCACTGCAGCAGGGTCGCGTCGCGGCCACCGTAACGCTTTGGCCAGGTGATCACCGACAATCCGGCGTCGAAAAGTACCTTATCCCAACGGCGGTGCTGCTCGAACCCTTCTGCGGTGTCGTAGGACTTGGTCGGGAACGACGCCGTGTTCGCCGCGAGGAAGTCGCGGACCTCGTCGCGGAATGCGCAGGTGGCGTCGTCGAAGTTCAGGTCCATTCAGGCCCTTTCGGTGCGTGTGGAGAGCTCACGAAGTTGCGGCTTGACCACCTTGCCGCCCGGGTTGCGTGGCAGCGCGTCGATGAACTCGACCGACCGTGGAATCTTGAAGTTGGCGAGATGGTTTCGGGTGTGCTCGAGCACGGCCTTCTCGTCAAGCTTGGCTTCCGGCAGTGTGACTACGAACGCCTTGCCGACCTCGCCGAGTCGGTCGTCGGGGACCCCGATCACCGCCGCCTCGGCGACACCGCCGAGGCGGGCGAGTACTTGTTCGATCTCGGCGGGGTACACGTTGAATCCACCGCAGATGTACATGTCCTTGAGCCGGTCGGTGATCTTCAGGTTCCCCGCGTCGTCGAGCTCCCCGACGTCGCCGGTGTGCAGCCAGCCCTCGGCGTCGATGGCCGCTGCAGTGGCTTCGGGGTCGTCGAGGTAGCCCAGCATCACGTTGGGTCCACGAAGCAGAACTTCCCCCTGGTCGCCGATTCTCAGTTCGAAGTCCGCGATCGGTCGCCCGGAGGTGGTGGCGACGGTGATGGCGTCGTCGTCGGCGCGGCACATCGTGCCGAATCCGCTGGCCTCGGTGAGCCCGTAAGCGGTCAGCACGATGTCTATGTCCAGCTCGTTCTGCATCCGCTCGATCAGTACGACCGGGATGGTCGCGGCCCCGGTGACCGCGAATCGCAGTGAGCGCAGGTCGAAGTCGCTGCGTCGGGGGTGGTCGAGCAGGGACTGATAGATCGTTGGCGGCCCTGGCAGCACCGTGATCCGGTGGTCCTGGACGGCGTGCATCGCCTGCTCCGCGGCGAACGTCAACTGCGGGATCAAGGTGGCACCCGTCTGCAGGCAGGCCAGGACGCCGGCCTTGTAGCCGAAGTTGTGGAAGAACGGATTGATGCACAGGTAGCGGTCATCGCTGGTGAGTTGTCCGCACGCCGCCCAGGCTGCCGAGGCGTCCAGCGACTGCCGGTGGGCACACCGCACGCCCTTGCTGCGCCCGGTGGTGCCGGAGGTGAACAGGATGTCGGCGACGTCGTCGGGACCGACAGTAGCGGCCCGGGCATCCACCGCCTTCAAGTCCTTTTCCTTTCCCCGGGCGACGAACTCGTCCCAGGTGCCGTCGGCCACCTCGATCGGGATGCGCACGACGTGGCGCAGCGCGGGCAGGGCCTCGCGGTCGACGGCTGCCGCTTTGTCGGCGCCGAGGAACTGGCCGGAGGCGAACAACAGGGGCGCGGCGGTGCGCGCCAGGACGTCGCCGGCCTCGCCGGCGGTGTAGCGGGTGTTGAGTGGGACCAGGATTGCGCCGGCATGGTGTGCGGCCAGGGACGCCACCACCCAATGCCAGGTGTTGGGGGACCAGATCGCGACGCGGTCGCCGGGTTGCACACCCAGGTCGATCATCGCCGCCGCGGCCTGCCGGACCTCTGAACGCAGGTCGGCAAAGGTCAAGGTCCTGTCGGCCGCGACCACCGCGGGGTGGTCGGGAAGTTTGCTCGCGATCTGGTCGAGAACCGCGGGGGTGGTTCTCAGCTGTGACATCGGCGGGTCATCCCCTGTCCCTCTAACAAAGCAAGTGCTTGGTAGGTTAGCCTACAGGGGTGATAGAGGTCCAGGAGTTCCGGGCTGAGGTCCGCGACTGGCTCGCCGACAACCTCGTCGGCGAATTCTCCGCGCTCAAGGGCCTCGGCGGGCCCGGCCGCGAGCATGAAGCGTTCGAGGAACGCCGGGCCTGGAATCAGCATCTCGCCGCTGCCGGCCTGACGTGCCTGGGTTGGCCCGAGGAGCACGGTGGGCGAGGGCTGTCGGTGGCGCACCGGGTGGCGTTCTACGAGGAGTACGCCAAGGCTGATGCGCCCGACAAGGTCAACCACTTCGGTGAGGAACTACTGGGGCCGACGCTGATCGAGTACGGCACTGCCGAGCAGCAGCAGCGTTTCCTGCCCGGGATCCTCGATGTCACCGAGCTCTGGTGTCAGGGCTACTCCGAGCCCGGCGCGGGCAGCGACCTCGCCAACGTCTCGACCGCCGCTGTGCTCGACGGTGATCAGTGGGTGATCAACGGCCAGAAGGTTTGGACATCCCTGGCGCACTGGGCGCAATGGTGTTTCGCGGTCGTCCGCACCGAGAAAGGCTCCAAGCGCCACGCCGGCCTGTCCTATCTGCTGGTGCCGCTGGACCAGCCGGGCGTCGAGATCCGCCCGATCATCCAATTGACCGGCGATTCGGAATTCAACGAGGTCTTCTTCGACGACGCCCGCACCGACGCCGACCTCGTGGTCGGTGAGCCGGGTGACGGTTGGCGGGTGGCGATGGGGACGCTGATGTTCGAGCGTGGCGTTTCCACGTTGGGTCAGCAGATCCGCTATGCGCGTGAACATTCCAACCTAGTCGAGCTGGCCCAGCGCACCGGCGCCGCCGACGATCCGCTGATTCGTGAAAGACTCACCCGATCGTGGGCTGGGCTGCAAGCGATGCGGTCCTACGCGTTGGCGACCATGGACCTCGGGCAGCGCCACACCTCCCTCGGTGACATGGGGTCCGGCCAAGACAGCGTTTCGAAGCTGTTGTGGGCCAACTGGCATCGCGACCTCGGTGAGATCGCGATGGACGTGCAGGGTATGGCGGGCCTGACGTTGGACGGCGGAGAGTTCGACCAGTGGCAGCGTCTCTACCTGTTCTCGCGGTCGGACACCATCTACGGCGGATCCAATGAAATCCAACGCAACATCATCGCTGAGCGGGTCCTCGGCCTGCCCCGGGAGGCTCGCGGATGAGCGCTCGCGCGAAGACCTTAGGAGCGGAATGAGTGAGCGCTTGCGCGAAGACCTTAGGAGCGGAATGAGTCTGTCGAATGCACCGGAAGAGATTGACGGGCATGGTCTGCTGACCGGCAAGGTGGTTCTGGTGACCGCAGCTGCAGGAACCGGCATCGGGTCCGCTGTTGCCCGCCGCGCCCTCGCCGAGGGTGCCGACGTCGTCGTGTCCGATTATCACGAGCGTCGGCTGACCGAGACCCGCGACCAACTCGCCGAGTTGGATCTTGGCCGGGTCGAGGCCGTCGTTTGCGACGTCACGTCGACCGAGGCCGTGGATGCGCTGATCACGTCGACCGTCGAGAAGTCGGGGAGGCTCGACGTCCTGGTCAACAACGCCGGACTGGGCGGCCAGACACCCGTCGTCGACATGACCGATGACGAATGGGATCGGGTTCTCAACGTGACATTGACCTCGACCATGCGCGCGACCCGGGCCGCATTACGCTATTTCCGCGGTGTGCCGCACGGTGGCGTCATCGTCAACAACGCCAGTGTGCTGGGGTGGCGGGCGCAGCATTCGCAGTCCCACTACGC
>JAGQTR010000096.1:6464-13832 GCA_020438915.1 Mycobacterium sp. | reverse complement strand
GTTCACAACCTACCCGTGAAGAACATCTAGTCGAGTCGACGATCCACCGGGGGACGCGGTGGTGAGGAGCGAGACAATTGGTCAGCGAATGGGCACCACGTCGGGCGCGTCGTCGATGTCGCCGGTCTCCCCGGCACGCACGCCCCGCCGTCCGAAGTGCACGACGTAGCCCAGGAAGGCGGCCCACACGGTCGCCCCGATCGCGATCCGCGCCCACGTCGGCAGCCCCGACGGCGTCACCATCGCCTCGACCAGACCGGACACCAGCAGGACGGCCACCAGGCCGAGCGCCACCGAGGCAACCGCCCGGCCCTGCTCGGCCAGCACCTGACCGCGGGGCCGGTCGCCGGGCGCGATCACCGACCACCCCAGCCGCATCCCGACCGCGCCGGCCAGGAACACGGCGGTCAGCTCCAGCAGACCGTGCGGCACGAGGAGGCCGAACAGCACGTCGGCCTTGCCGGCGCTGACCATGAGTCCCCCGGTCACGCCCACGTTGGCGGCGTTCTGGAACAGGATGTACGGGATCGGGATCCCGAGCAGCACCGCGAACGCGATGCACTGGGCAGCCACCCAGGAGTTGTTCACCCAGACCTGCAGCGCGAAGGCCGCCGCCGGATGGTCGCTGTAGTACGACTCGAAGTCGTGGTTGACCAATTCGGCTATCTCACTGGGGGTTCCGAGAGTTGCCTGCACGCCCGGATCCCGTGCCACCCAGCCACCGATGAGCACCGCGACGGCGAAGAAGACCACCGCCGTGGCCAGCCACCAGCGCCACGCCCGGTAGGCGACCACCGGGAACGACACCGTCCAGAAGCGGACGAACTCACTCCATAGGGGTGCGTGTGCGCCGGTGACGACCGAACGAGCACGCGCGACCAGCCCGGACAGCCTACCGATCAATACCGCATCCGAGGACATCGAACGCACCATCGACAGGTGGGTGGCCACCCGCTGGTACAGGTCGACGAGTTCGTCGACCTCGGCGCCAGTCAGGTGCCGCCGCTTCCGCACCAGCTTCTCGAGCCGGTCCCAGGTCGGGCGATGCGCCACCACGAACGCGTCGACATCCACTCCGCCGATCCTAGTAGCGTGTGTTCCATGGTCGCTGCGCAGGAACCGGTCGTGACCGGGGATGCGGTGATCCTCGATGTCCAGATCGCCCAGGTCCCGGTACGGGTCTTGGCCGCGTTGATCGACATCACCGTGGTGTTCTTCTGCTACATCGTCGGTGTCGTGCTGTGGGCCATGACACTTTCGCAGTTCGATTCGGCGTTTTCCGCTGCGGTGCTCGTCATCTTCACCGTCTTGGCGCTGGTGGGATATCCGCTCATCTTCGAAAGTGCCACCCGTGGCCGGTCCCTGGGCAAGATGGCAATGGGGTTGCGGGTGGTGTCCGACGATGGCGGCCCGGAACGCTTCCGCCAGGCATTGTTTCGTGCCCTGTCCGCGGTGATCGAGATCTGGATGCTCGCCGGCGGCCCGGCGGTCATCTGCAGTCTGATTTCACCGAAGGGCAAGCGCATTGGCGATGTCTTCGCCGGCACCCTGGTCATCACCGAACGTGTACCGAGACTGTCGCCCCCGCCCCCGATGCCGCCGCAACTCGCGTGGTGGGCCTCGTCGCTTCAGCTGTCGGGGCTCGGCCCCGAACAGGCCGAGTTGGCTCGCCAGTTCCTCTCCCGGGCAACGCAGTTGAATCCCGAGGTGCGCGCGCAAATGGCGCATCGAATTACCTCTGAGGTTGTCTCACGCATCTCGCCGCCGCCGCCACCTGGCACGCCGGCCGCGCTGATACTGGCCGCCGTCCTCGCCGAACGGCACCGCAGGGAACTGGCGCGGTTGCAGGTGACCGCGCCGGCGCCTGCTTGGTCCGCACAGCCGTTCCCCGTCCCGCTGCACACTTATCCCGCTGTGCCCCAACCGCCGTCGCCGCCCCGGGAGCCGCCCGGGGCGTTCACCCCACCATCGTGATGGTGTCGGCGAGTCAGCCCGGTATCCAATTCCCGTGAAATCCGTACGGAACACGCTGCGGCAGCTTGATTCTGGCCACCGGCGGGCCGGAGAAATCTGATGCGTCGATGATCACGAGATCGCTGCCGTCACGGACGGGATCGTAGACATAGCCCAGGTACCACCCGCTGCTTTCGTCGGCGGGGCCGGACGTTGACGGGACGAACACCGCCTCGCCGGGTCCGCCCCGAGAGTCCGGTGTGCCGAACGGGTGCTCGGCGGCCTGCCCGGTCGTCAGGTCGTGGCGGATCAGGCTGTGGTCACCGACCGATACCGCGTACCGCGCACGCAGTGTCGCGAGCCGGTCGTCGATTCTGGGGAATTCCACCACGCGATCATCGAGCTGACGTTCGGTGACGGTACCGCTGCGAAGGTCCACCGTCCACGTCCACATCACACCCTCGGCATCGAATCCGGCGTCGTCGCGCCACAATTCGGGATAACGGACCGCCTGGACGACGATGGACGAGACGCCGGAGGCCGGCTCTTCGGCATCGTAGGCGTTGGCGACGTGGAAGACGTAGCACGGGTCGATCTCGAACCACCGCACTTCACCGTGCGGGTCGTCGCGGCGAAGTACCCCTAGCCGGGCGCCGTAGGAGTCGTCCCAGCGGTAGGGCATGTCACCGGGGCTGGCCATCGCGACGTCGAGGTTGAATACGATGGGCAGGTCCATGAAGACGACGTAGTTCTGCGTCAGTGCGAAGTCGTGCATCATGGTCAACGCCTTGACCTCCAGTGGCCTGCTGACTATCAGCTGGCCGTCGGCGTCGGCGCGATGGTAGGTGACGTGCGGCGCGAAGATGTTGCCATAGCCGAAGAAATGCATCTCGCCGGTCGTCGGGCAGATCTTGGGATGTGCGGTCATCGAATTGTCCAGCTTGCCGCCGAAATCGTAGGCACCCACCGTCTCGAGGTCGGTGGTGATCTCATACGGCAGCGACGACTCGACAAGGGCGAGCGTCCTTCCCGCGTGGTTGACGATGTGGGTGTTGGCAACGCTGGCTCGCAGGTTTCGGGTGCCGTCGGCGTTGTAGAGCGGAAATTCCTTCTTGAAGCTGTCGGTGCGCACCCACCGGTTGCGGTACCAGGCGGCCCGGCCGTCCTCGATCCGAACCCCGTGAATCATGCCGTCTCCGGTGAACCAGTGGGCGTTGGGGTTTCGGGGGTTCGGTCCGTTGCGCAGATACCAACCCGTCACTTCGGTGGGGATCGCGCCGTCCACCGGCAGGTCGAATTCGGTCAGCTCGTCGGCGACCGGCGCGTAGTTCCCCCGCTGGAAGAATTCACCGGCGCCGAACAGCGTCGCTGTGTCTGCTTGGCTTGAAGCGGTGTCGGTCATCTCGGAGCCTCCTGTCGGATGTTCCTCACCCTGACACCTCAGGATTGACATGTCAATAGTGGAATGTTGTCGTAGTATGCCGCCATGAGCCTTCGATTTGCCACGCTGGGCCTGCTTGCCCAGCGTCCGGGCAGTGGCTATGACCTGCTGAAACGATTCGAGAAGTCGATGGCCAACGTGTGGCCGGCCACCCAGAGTCAGCTCTACGGGGAGCTCAACAAGCTCGCCGAGGCAGGGCTTATCGAGGTGACCGACCTCGGTCCACGCGGCCGCAAGGAGTACCGCGTTACCGAGTCCGGTCGCGCCGAGCTCGTCCGGTGGATCGGCGATTCCCAGGATGATCCCCCGATGCGTCGGCCGGACCTACTGCGCATCTTTCTGCTCGGGGAACTTCCTGCCGATGAGGCGCGCGGGTACGCCTCGGCCTTTGCCGAGCATGCTGCATCTGAACTCAAACGTCTTGAGCATTTGCGCGATTCGATCGACTGGGGAGAGACCGATGCCGAGTTCTACGGCCGCGCTGCGCTCGAGTTCGGTCTCCGGGACGCCGCCATGGAGGGGCAATGGGCACGGTGGCTGGTGCAGTCGATCGACGACCGCAGCCGGGACTAGTCGACGTCGACCCAGTCCAGGGTGCGCTGTACGGCCTTCTGCCAGCCGGCGTAGCCCTCGGCACGCTGCTCCTCACTCCAGGCCGGCGTCCAGCGCTTGTCCTCGTCCCAGTTGGCCCGTAGCTCGTCGGGATCCGACCAGAAGCCGACCGCAAGCCCGGCCGCGTATGCCGCCCCGAGCGCGGTCGTCTCCGCCACAACGGGTTTCACGACCTCCACGCCAAGCACATCGGCCTGAATCTGCATGCACAGATCGTTGGCGGTGATGCCGCCGTCGACCTTGAGCACCTCCAGATGCACTCCGGAGTCGGCTTCCATCGCGTCGACGACATCGCGGCTCTGATAGCAGATGGCCTCCAACGCCGCACGCGCCAGGTGCGCATTGGTGTTGAACCGGGACAACCCGACGATGACCCCGCGGGCATCGGAGCGCCAGTACGGTGCGAAGAGACCGGAGAATGCCGGCACGAAGTAGACCCCGCCGTTGTCGGCGACCTGGCGAGCCAGCGCCTCACTCTGGGCTGCACCGCTGATGATGCCCAATTGGTCGCGTAGCCATTGGATGGCCGAGCCCGTCACCGCAATCGAACCCTCAAGGGCGTAAACAGGTTTCGCATCGCCAAAGCGGTAGCACACGGTGGTCAGCAACCCGTTGGTTGACCGCACGATCTTCTCACCGGTGTTCAATAGCAGGAAATTGCCGGTTCCATAGGTGTTCTTGGCCTCACCGGCAGCCAGACACACCTGCCCGACCATCGCCGCCTGCTGGTCACCGAGGCTGGCCGTCAACGCCACTTCACCGCCGAGCGGCCCCGATCCCAACGTCATCCCATACGGCTCCGGCGATGACGACGGCTTGATCTGCGGCAGCATCTGACGTGGAATTCCGAAGAGCCCCAACAGCTCATCGTCCCAATCCAGGGTCTCCAGATTCATCAGCATGGTGCGGCTGGCGTTGGTCACGTCGGTGATGTGCACACCGCCCTGCGGGCCGCCGGTCAGGTTCCACAGCACCCACGTGTCGGCGGTGCCGAAGATCGCCTCCCCCTTCTCGGCGGCTTCGCGCACTCCGTCGACGTTCTCCAGAATCCACTGGACCTTGCCCGCGGAGAAGTACGTCGCCGGCGGCAGCCCCGCCTTGCTGCGGATGATGTCACCGCGGCCGTCCCGGTCCAGTGCGGCAGCGATCCGGTCGGTGCGGGTGTCCTGCCACACAATGGCGTTGTAATAGGGCCTGCCGGTCGTCTTGTTCCAGACGAACGCGGTCTCGCGCTGGTTGGTGATGCCGAGCGCGGCGAGGTCCTCGGCTTGCAGGTTCGTCGAGTTCAGCACCGACATCAACACCGAGGAGGTCCGTTCCCAGATCTCGACGGGATTGTGTTCCACCCATCCGGCGCGGGGCAGTATCTGCTCGTGTTCGAGCTGGTGGCGACCGATCTCGCGTCCCGAATGGTCGAAGATCATGGCGCGGGTGCTGGTGGTTCCTTGGTCGATTGCTGCTACGAAGTCGGCCATTCGTCCATGATGGACCATGTGGGTATCCAAACTTCGCTGGCCGTGCAAAGTAACGAGATCGCCCGCATGCCGCGGGGCGGCCCGGATGCGTCGTGCTTGGACCGGTTGTTACAGACCGACCGGCGCGAGTATTTGGACCGCGACTCTGACGGCGACGCCGACCTCGAAGGACGCAAGCGCAGTGTGATCCGCTCGTTGGACTGGGTGGGCGAGGTGTTCGGTACCCACGAGAAGTTCGCCAAGATCGCACTCGACGAAGTGGCCGAGGTCGCCGATCCGAGGATCCTGGAACTGGGCGCCGGGCACGGCGGCTTGTCGGCCAAGCTGCTCGAGTGGCACCCGACGGCGAGGCTGACCGTGACCGACATCGAACCGGCCTCAGTTGCGGCCATTGCCGCCGGTGAGTTGGGCGCACATCTTCGAGCGCGGGTTCGGGTCATGGATGCGACGGCACTGGATGCCGCCGACGGAGAGTTCGACCTGGCGGTCTTTGCGTTGTCGTTCCACCACCTGCCCCCGGTCGCGGCCGCACGGGTGTTCGCCGAAGGAACCCGGGCGGCCAAGAAGCTGCTCATCATCGACCTGCCGCGCCCGCCGGCGCCGCTGCATGTGCTGCAAATCGCCACGATGCTGCCGCTGGCTTTCGTCGTGCCCTTCGCACACGATGGCCTGATCAGCTCGCTGCGCGCCTACAGCCCGTCGGCGTTGCGGGCACTGGCCGCCCATGCCGACCCTTCGATCGAGGTCGAGCTGCGCGGCGGGCTGTTGAGCCCACAGGTGGTGGTGGCGTCCCGCGCACGCTGACCGGCGGCGAGTGCGCGCAAATTGACGGTAATTGCGGCGTGTTGGCGCGCAAACACGCGCGCTCGCCGACAATGGCGGGGTGGGCGAGGAACTGAAACAGGCCGAATTCAGTCGCGCGCACCGCCGCGAGTACCGGCGCAAGGTGCAACTGTCCCTCGACGTTTTCGAGACGATGCTCGCCCAGTCCAGCTTCGACTTCGAGAAGCCGCTGACCGGCATGGAGATCGAATGCAACCTCGTCGATGCCGACTACCAACCCGCCATGACCAACTCCGAGGTGCTGACCTCGATCGCCGATCCGGCCTACCAGACCGAGTTGGGCGCCTACAACATCGAGTTCAACGTGCCGCCGCGCCGGCTACCCGGGCGCGCTGCGCTGGAACTCGAGGACGAGGTGCGCGCCAGCCTGAACGCCGCGGAAAGCAAGGCCAATACCGACGGCGCCCACATCGTGATGATCGGCATCCTGCCGACCCTGATGCCCGAACACCTCTCCGGCAGCTGGATGAGCGAGTCGACCCGCTACCAGGCGCTGAACGACTCGATTTTCACCGCCCGCGGCGAGGACATCATGATCGACATCGACGGTCCCGAACGCCTCAGCATGCAGACCGCCTCGATCGCACCCGAATCGGCCTGCACCAGCATGCAGTTGCACCTGCAGGTCTCCCCCGCGGACTTCGCCGACAACTGGAACGCCGCCCAGGTGCTGGCCGGTCCGCAATTGGCACTGGGCGCCAACTCGCCGTTCTTCTTCGGCCATCACCTGTGGTCGGAGACGCGCATCGAGTTGTTCGCCCAGGCCACCGACACCCGCCCCGACGAGCTCAAGGCCCAGGGCGTCCGCCCCAGAGTGTGGTTCGGCGAACGCTGGATCACCTCGATCTTCGACCTGTTCGAGGAGAATGTTCGCTACTTCCCGTCACTGCTACCTGAGCTTTCCGACGAGGACCCGGTGGCCGAACTGGCCGCGGGCCGTGCCCCCCGGTTGTCGGAACTGCGGCTGCACAACGGCACCATCTATCGATGGAACCGGCCGGTGTACGACGTCGTCGAACAAGACGGCGTCGGCCGGCCACATCT
>JAGQTR010000096.1:0-6328 GCA_020438915.1 Mycobacterium sp. | reverse complement strand
AATTTCGTGGCCGCCGCACGGCACGGCATGGATGCGCGGCTGTACTGGCCGGCGCTGGGTGAGGTGACGCCCGACGAGTTGGTTCTGCGGCAACTGCTACCGATGGCCGAAGAGGGCCTGCGCCGGTGGGAGGTCGCCGCCGAGGTGCGCGACCGCTATCTCGGCGTCATCGAAGGCCGCGCCAAAACGGGCCGCAACGGTGCAGCGTGGCAGTCCGCCGCGGTCGGCGCGCTGCAGGACCGCGGATTCAGCCGACCCGACGCGCTCGCCGAGATGCTGAAGTTGTACTGCGAGCGGATGCACTCCAATGACCCGGTGCACACCTGGGACCTGCCCACCTGAGTCACGATGAGGCGGCCAAACCTACGGCCCGATCGGCGCGTATTTTGGTGCCGTGGCCGACTCGATGAAGTCCGACATCATGAACTGGGACGACGCCTACCGGGGCGAAGGGGAATTCGACGGGCCGCCGCCGTGGAATATCGGTGAACCCCAGCCGGAGTTAGCCGCACTTGTCAGGGCGGGCAAAGTACGAAGCGACGTGCTGGACGCCGGCTGCGGGCACGCCGAGCTGTCGCTGGCCCTGGCGGCCGACGGTTACACCGTGGTGGGCATCGAACTGACACCGACCGCGGTGGCGGCGGCCGCCAAGGCTGCCCAGGAACGCGGTCTCTCCAACGCCAGCTTCGTGCAGGACGACATCACGACGTTCACCGGCTTCGACGGACGATTCAACACGATCATCGACTCGACGCTGTTCCATTCGCTGCCCGTCGACGGCCGCGACGGCTATCAACAGTCGGTGTACCGGGCCGCCGCACCCGGCGCGGCCTACTACATCCTGGTATTCGCCAAAGGCGCCTTCCCCGCCGAGCTCGAGACCAAGCCCAATGAAGTGACCGAAGACGAGTTGCGGGCCGCGGTCGGCAAGTACTGGCAGATCGACGAGGTCCGCCCGGCGTTCATCCACGCCAACCCGATGCCGATGCCTGACGCACCGTTCCCGATGCCTGCGCACGAGGTCGATGAAAAGGGTCGGATGAAGCTCCCGGCATTCCTGCTCAGCGCGCACAAGCCCGGCTAGCTTCTGCGGCCCCTCCAGAAAGAGCACGCTCGGTGGCCGCGAGCGCGCGCTGATGCACACCATTTGCGGCGCGTCGGCGGACAAACACGCGCGCTCGCGGACGATGGCGAGGGGTGGTCAGCGCGTTACCGCAGCCAGCGACTCGGTGAGGATCTCAAGATCGGCGTCGCTGACGTCTACGTGCGGCGACACCCGCAGCGCTGGCCGGGTCATCTCCCGCGGTGCCCGCTCCACCCCGAGGTATGTCGTCACGATCGAGTGCTCGGCAATCAAGCGGGCGCGCACCACCATCGGGTCCACACCGTCGGGAGGTCGCAGGGTGGTGATCGCGCTGGGCTCCTCGACGGGTTCGACGACGCGCCACCCCGCGACCCCCGCGAGGGCACTTCGAGTGGCGGCACCGACATCACGCAACCGAGCCTGTAGGTTCTGCGGGCCCGCGGCCAGTTGCTCGGAGAGTGCGACCGAAAAAGCAACGTGCGAACCGATATTGGTTTCGGCATGGCCGAGTCGGCGCGCGGCGGATTCGGAGAGCACCCCGGGCCGGGTCGCCAGCACACCCACGCCCCGCGGACCGGCTGTCCACTTCCGCGACGACGAATACAGCGCGTCGGCACCGATGGCTGTGCAGTCCAAGTGGCTGAATCCCTGCGCGGCATCGACGATCAGCGGTACACCGTGTGCCCGGCACAGCGCCGCCATGGCATGGGCGGGCTGCACGATACCGCTGTGGCTGCCCAACATGATGAAGTGCACCAGCGGCGGCGGAGTCGATGACAGGAACACCCCGGCCGCGTCGAGATCCAGCCGGCCCGACCCGTCGACCGGAAGCTCACAGATCTGAAAGCCGTTGCGCTCCATGATCGCAAGGTTCGGACCGAACTCACCGGGCAGACAGGCCAGCCTGCGTTCTCCGGCCCAATCGTCGAGCAGGACCTCGAGCGCGTGGTTCGATCCGGTCGTGAAGAGGACATCGGCATCGGCCATCCCGGTCAGCGACCGCACCGCCGACCGGCCCGCATCGAGCGCCGGGGCCGCGGCTTCGGCAGCGACGTAGCCGCCCACCTCGGCCTCGTGGCGGGCGTGCCGGGCGGCGGCATCGATGACGGCGAAGCTCTGCCGCGAACAAGCTGCGCTGTCGACGTGTACGCCAGCGACCGGCGGGCGCGCCGCCCGCCAGCTGCCGGCGAGTGTCGTCTCAGCGGCCACCTCAGAGCACCGAGAGCGACAGGCCGAAGTCAGCGGACTCATCGGTCCACCAATGGGTGCGGCGGAGGCCGGCGGCGGCCAACTCGGCGTCCACGCCGGAGCGGCGGAACTTGCAGGACACCTCGGTGAGCATCTCCTCCCCGGCGGCGAAGTCGATGTCCAGAGCGAGCGCGGCGATGCGAACCCGCTGCGGTCGCCCCGATCTCAACCACATCTCGATACGCTCCTCGGCGGTGTTCCAGCGCGCGACGTGCTGGAAAGCGTCGACGTCGAAGTCAGCGCCCAGTTCACGATTCACCACCGTGAGCACGTTGCGGTTGAACCGCGCCGTCACCCCGGCATCGTCGTCGTACGCGCGGATCAGTCGGCCGGTGTCCTTGACCAGATCGGTGCCCAGCAGCAGCGAGTCGCCGGGCTGGAGCAGGTCGGCCACCGTGGCCAGGAAATTGGCGCGCGGGCCGGGGGTCAGGTTGCCGATCGTGGATCCCAGAAACGCAATCAGCCGACGGCCGACGTTCGGGATCTTGCCCAGGTGCTCCTCGAAATCGCCACAGACAGCGGCTATCTCGACTCCAGGATATTCCCTTTCGATCGCAGCCGCCGAAGCGGTCAACACCGTGGCGTCCACGTCGAAGGGGACAAACCGGCTCAGCGATCCCCGGTTGCGCAGCGCGTCGAGAAGCATCCGCGTCTTCTCCGAGGTGCCGCTGCCCAACTCCACCAGCGTGTCGGCACCGGCAGCGGCGGCGATCTCGTCAGCGTGCATACCGAGGATCTGCGCCTCGGCGCGAGTTGGATAGTACTCCGGAAGCCGAGTGATCTGGTCGAACAGCTCGCTTCCCGCGGAGTCGTAAAACCATTTGGGTGGCAACGACTTCGGTGTCTGTGTCAGACCGTGCGCGACATCGCGGCGCAGCGCCTCTTCGGCGGCGTCCGCGGCCAGATAGTTGGCGATCGACCAGTGAGAGGGTGTCATCGCGGTCCTTTCAGCGGCGTCAGCTGCACGCGGGTGTCGACGACCTGCACCAGGTGGCGATCCGGAATCTCCTGCCAGGCGGGATCGTCATCGTAGGGTTCGCTGGCGAGCACGACACCGTCGTCTCGACGCCGCACCGACAACGTGTCGCCCCACGTGGTGGCGATGAGGCGGGAACCGTTGGCGGCCAGAATGTTCAGCCGGGCTTGCGGGTCAGCGGCGGCGACCTCGCCGAGGGTGTCAGCCAGGGCGTGCATGCCACGCTCGAAGATCAGCGCCGCCAGCAGCGCGCTGTCGTTGGTCGATTCCGCACGCGCGGACGCGGGTAGCACCGCGCGGTCGACGATTCCGTTGTGCGACAGCAGCCAACTCCCATCGGTGAACGGTGCCGACGCCGACGGCTCGATCGGCATCCCCACGCTGGCCGAACGCACCGCCGCCACCACACACCCACTGACCAGTGCAGGCGCCACCGAGGCGAACGACACATCACCCCACAGGGGCGCGGCGCTGCGCCAGCGTCGCGGCTGCCCCTCGGCAACACGGTCGTCACCGGCACGGTCGGCACCGTCAGGGCGAGCCCCCGAGTCGCCGTGCTCCTGCCCAGGATGGTCGAAAAAGCCCACGCCCCAACCGTCGGCGTTCATCAGTCCGTGCTTCTGCTTGCGTGGGGCGTAGGACTGCACCAGCAGACCCGAGGGTGGGTCCAGAACAAGCGAGGCCACCGACACCGGTGCACCCAGCCAGCCCAGGTGCCTACACATCGGCGTCCCAGGCCAGCCGCACCCCGGAGAAGATCTGCCGGCGGATCGGATGGTCCCAGTTGCGGAAGCTGGGCCGCAGAATGCCCGGCGCGACCGCCCAGGAACCGCCGCGCAGCACCCGGTAATCGCCGGCACCGTCGAAGAAGGGGGTGGAGTACCGCTCGTAGATCATCGGGGTGAATCCCGGCCAGGGCCGCAGCGTCGAGGTGGTCCACTCCCACACATCGCCGAGCATTTGTTCAGCCCCGTACGCCGATGCGCCCCCCGGATAGGCACCGGCCGGCGCCGGACGGAGCGCCTGCCCGCCGAGATTGGCCAGTTCGGCGGTGGGTTGCCCAGCGCCCCAGGGGTACCGGCGCCGCGAACCGGTCCGCGGATCCCACGCGCAGGCCTTCTCCCACTCCGCCTCGGTGGGCAGGCGGGCACCCGCCCATGCCGCATAGGCCTGCGCCTCGAAGTAGGTGACGTGCTGGACGGGCTCCTGGGCGGGAATGTCCTCCAGATGGCCGAAACGCGTGCGAGTGCCGTCGCCGTGCCACGCCAGCGGAGCCGTCAGGCCGGCCTGCCGGCGGTGCGCCCAGCCGGCGTCCGACCACCAGCGCCGCCGGTGATAACCGCCATCGTCGATGAACTGCTGCCACTCGCCGTTGGTCACCGGCACCCGCCCGATCCGGAACGCCGGGATGTCCACGACGTGCGCGGGCCTTTCGTTGTCCAGCGAGTACGGTTCCGTGGCGGCATCCACCCCGAGAACGAACTCCCCTGCGGGCACCAGAACCGACGTCCCGATAACGTCGGGCCGGCCCGCGGGTAGCGCGGCGCCTCGGTCGAGCAGCGGAGCCCCCGGCCGCAGACTCAGCGCCTGCAGCATCGTCTCGTCGTGCTGGTTCTCGTGGCTGACGACCATCGCGAAGGTGAACTCGTCGGGATGCCCGTCAGGCAGCGCCTCCAGGGCATCGAGGGCTTTGCCGCGCACCGTGGCGCAGTACGCGCGGGCCTCGACGGGTGACAGCAGCGGCAGGTCGACCCTACTGGCCCGGGAGTACTCGAACGCGTCGTAGAGCCTGTCCACCTCGGGGGCCAACAGACCCGGACGGTTCGGGTCGCCACCGCGCAGCAGCCACAGCTCCTCCTGCTGGGCGATGTGGGCCAGATCCCAGACCAGGGGGCTCATCAGCGGGTCGTACTGTCGGCGCACCTCACCGTCATCGAAATCGACGAGTCGCAAGGTACGGTTGCGTGCCGCGGTCAGCCCGGCGGCGAGCATCTCCGGTGTTGTCACAACTGTCCTCGTGCCATGTCGATGACCGCTCCGGCGATTCCGTAGCGGACCGCTCGGTCGGCGAAGTCGTCGGCCGGGCTGCGCCCCTGCTCGACCGAACGCACCAGCAGGTCCATGGATTCCTCCAGCTCGGCCGGCGCCCGTTCGGCCGCCGCCTGCAGGCAGCACAGTGCGGCGTCGTGCAGTCGTCGGTCGCGGAGGCCGACCTGGGCGGCGCGATCCCACGCGGTGGCCACCGTTTCGGTCGCCTCGGCGGCGACTTCGGAGGCCGCGGGGTCGTCGAGCAGGGTGGTCAGGGTGAACACCAGGGCGGGCCAGATCGCGTCGGGCACGCTGTCCAGGTACCGCACCTCCAAAAATCCGCGCGGCCGAACCGGCGGGAACAGCGTGGTGAGGTGGTAATCCAGGTCGGCGAGGGTAGGCCGGCGGTCGCCGAGCAGGACCCGTCCGTCGGCCCAGTCCGCGAACGGAACCCACTGCGTGACCGGTATCGGATCCGGGCTGTGCACCAGCATGACCGGGGCGCGCAACGCGTAGCGGGCCCAGTCGTGGGCGGGGTCGGCGCCGCTTTCGCCCAGGATCGGCCCGCACCGCGCGGAATCCAATTGGCTCCACACCCGCTGACGTGTGGTCCGCCAACCGGTGAACCTACCGCGCAGCATCGGGGAGTTCGCGGCGATCGCGATCATCGTGGGTCCCAGCGCGTGGGCCAACCGCACCCGATCGGCCCACCCGGTGCGGGGACCGGCCTCGACGTTGACCTGGATGGATGCCGTCGAGGTCATCATCGCTGCGCCCGCGGCACCGGTCTGGCTCACGCGGAAGAACTCCTCCATGGCGTGATAGCGCGCCCCGGGGTTGACCCTGGCGGCCGGCCGTAGCGGGTCCGCACCCAGCAGCACCAGCCCGAATCCGGCCTGTGCGAAGGATCTGCGCAGCACCGCCCGGTCCGACGTCATCGCCGAGACCGCCGTCAAGGAGTCGCTGCACGGCGGACCCGACAGTTCGACCGC
>JAGQTR010000095.1 GCA_020438915.1 Mycobacterium sp. | reverse complement strand
CCACTCAGGTCGCTGTTCCAGAATTCGACGGCCGTATCGTTACGGTTCCGTTCTCGTTCAAGGAGATCGACGATGAGGGCCTGATCTCCTATGTGCCCGATCCCGAACGCTGCGCGCGGGTCGCCGGACTCGCCGTACGGTATGCCCGGTTGCGCCATATCGGATCCGCAGACAAACGGGTGGCATTGGTGTTCTCCGCCTACCCGACCAAGCATGCACGCATCGGCAACGCGGTCGGATTGGACACTCCTGCAAGTGCAGTCGCGCTGCTACGTGCGATGCGGGAAGCCGGCTACGACATCGGCGACGTGCCGGGAGTCGACGCCGAAGACGGCGATGCGTTGGTGCACGCCCTGATCGAACGCGGCGGGCAGGATCAAGACTGGCTGAGCGACAGCCAGCTTGTCGGAAACCCGATTCGATTGTCGGCCAAGGAATATCGGGACTGGTTTGTGACGCTGCCGGCCGAGCTGACTGATGCGATGGTAAAGCATTGGGGTCCGCCGCCGGGCGAGCTGTTCGTCGACCGCAGTCATGATCCCGACGGGGAGATCGTCATCGCGGCAATGCTGTCGGGAAACGTCGTGATTCTCGTTCAGCCGCCGCGCGGGTTCGGCGAGAACCCGGTCGCGATCTACCACGACCCCGACCTGCCGCCGAGCCATCACTATCTCGCGGCATACCGATGGCTGGACAAAGGTTTTGGTGCCGATGCGGTCGTGCATCTGGGAAAACACGGCAACCTCGAGTGGTTGCCCGGAAAGACCCTGGGAATGTCTGCCGCGTGCGGATCCGATGCTGCTCTCGGCGACCTGCCGTTGATCTATCCGTTCCTGGTCAACGACCCGGGTGAAGGGACACAGGCCAAGCGCCGTGCGCATGCCGTCCTGGTGGACCACCTCATCCCGCCGATGGCCAGGGCTGAGACCTATGGCGACATCGCCCGGCTCGAGCAACTACTCGACGAACACTCCAACATCGCCGCGCTCGATCCGGGCAAGCTGCCCGCGATCCGTCAGCAGATCTGGACGTTGATGCGGGCCGCGAAAATGGACCACGACCTGGGTTTGACGGATCGGCCCGACGAGGACGTATTCGACGACATGCTGCTGCACGTCGACGGCTGGTTGTGCGAGATCAAGGATGTCCAGATCCGCGATGGCTTACACGTGCTCGGACAGGCGCCCGACGGTGCCGTCGAACTCGACCTGGTGCTGGCCATCCTGCGCGCACGCCAGTTGTTCGGCGGTGAGCAATCGGTTCTGGGCCTGCGCCAGGCGCTCGGCCTGACCGAAGACGGCTCGGACACAAGGGGTTCGGTTGACGTCGCAGAGGAACGCGCGCGGGGTCTGGTGGCCGCACTCCAGGCAACGGGCTGGGACGTCACAGCTGTTGACCAGATCACCGACAACGCCGACGTCGCCGCCGTCCTTCGCTTCGCGGCCGAGGAAGTCGTGCCCCGCCTGCGTCAGACGGACTGCGAGATCACCCAGATCCTGCGGGCGCTCGACGGCGGCTTCATCGAGGCGGGGCCGTCGGGCTCACCGTTGCGCGGCCTGGTCAATGTGCTCCCCACTGGACGCAACTTCTACTCCGTCGACCCCAAGGCGGTGCCGTCCCGGCTTGCCTGGGAAACGGGTGTGGCCCTGGCGGATTCGTTGCTCGAACGCTACTTCGCAGATCACGGTGAGTGGCCGCAGTCGGTTGGGCTCTCGGTGTGGGGCACCTCGACCATGCGTACCGCGGGTGACGATATCGCCGAAGTGCTCGCGCTGCTTGGCGTACGGCCGGTGTGGGATGAAGCGTCCCGCCGCGTCGTTGACCTCGAGGTTATCCCGTTGCCCGAGCTCGGCCGGCCACGCGTTGACGTCACCGTCCGTATTTCGGGTTTCTTCCGTGACGCTTTCCCGCACGCGGTCACGATGCTCGATGACGCCGTCGGGTTGGTGGCAGGCCTCGACGAGCCCGCCGAACAGAATTATGTCCGCGCGCACAGTGCGGTCGATCTCGCGGAGCACGGTGACCAACGCCGGGCGACCACCAGAATCTTTGGCTCCAAACCAGGCACGTATGGAGCCGGGCTCCTGCAGCTGATCGACAGCCGAAATTGGCGCGACGATGCTGATCTCGCGCAGGTGTACACCGCCTGGGGTGGCTTCGCCTACGGCCGCGGACTGGACGGTGCACCGGCTACCGACGACATGAACAAGGCCTACCGGCGAATCGCGGTGGCTGCCAAGAACACCGACACCCGCGAGCATGACATCGCCGACTCCGATGACTACTACCAGTACCACGGCGGCATGATCGCCACCGTTCGGGCGCTGACGGGCAAGGACCCAGCCGCATACATCGGTGACAACACCCGTCCCGACGCCGTGCGCACCAGGACGTTGTCGGAGGAGACCACGCGTGTTTTCCGGGCGCGTGTGGTCAATCCGCGCTGGATCAACGCGATGCGCAGACACGGGTACAAGGGTGCATTCGAGATGGCCGCCACCGTCGACTATCTCTTCGGGTACGACGCGACCGCCTCAGTGATGGCCGACTGGATGTACGAGCGACTGGCCGGCGAATACGTTCTCGACGACGAGAACCGCAAGTTCATGGCCGAATCGAATCCGTGGGCGTTGCACGGTATGGCCGAGAGGTTGCTGGAGGCCGCGGGCAGGGGCATGTGGGCGCAACCCGACCCCGCCACGCTCGAGGGCCTGAAGCAGGTGCTGCTGGAGACCGAAGGCGATCTCGAGGGCTGAGACCTCGACGTGTCGGAGGGCCGGGGTAGCGTTCACCATATGTTCGAAAGTGTGTTCGATGTCG
>JAGQTR010000094.1:2669-2978 GCA_020438915.1 Mycobacterium sp. | reverse complement strand
CCGAGTCGTCGCCGTCGATCGTGACCCCGCTCAACTCCGCGATCGGCTATGAGGAGGCCGCCAAGGTCGCCAAGGAGGCTCTCAAGGAGCGCAAGACGATTCGGCAGACCGTCATCGACCGGGGTTTGATCGGCGACACACTCTCCGAAGAGGAGCTCGACAAGCGCCTGGACGTGCTGGCCATGGCGAAGGTCCGCGACGAGCGCTAGCCACCACTGCGAATTCGGCGCGTTGGCGCACCGCGGCGGTCGTAAAACGCGCCCAATTCACTCACGGGAGGGCGCTGGGGCTGATCTCCTCGAGCATCTC
>JAGQTR010000094.1:0-2543 GCA_020438915.1 Mycobacterium sp. | reverse complement strand
GGCGACGTCGTGGGTCAGCACGACCCGGGAACCGGTGCCCAGCCGTGACAGCACGGTGAGCAGGACGTTGCGCTCCAGCGACTGCGCCTCGTCGACGATCACGAACGAATCGTGCAGTGACCGTCCGCGGATATGGGTCAGCGGAAGGACCTCGAGCATGCCGCGCGCGAGCACCTCCTCAAGCACTGCGGGGCTGGCCAGACCTTCCAGTGTGTCGAACACGGCCTGGGCCCACGGCCCCATTTTCTCGCTCTCGCTGCCGGGCAGGTAGCCCAGTTCCTGGCCGCCGACCGCGTACAGCGGACGGAACACCACCACCTTGCGTTGCGTTCGCCGCTCGAGTACGGCTTCCAGGCCCGCGCACAGCGCCAGCGCCGACTTCCCGGTACCCGCCTTGCCGCCGAGCGACACGATGCCCACGGATTCATCCAGCAACAGATCCAGCGCGACCCGCTGCTCGGCGGAGCGGCCACGCAGACCGAACACCTCGCGGTCACCACGCACGAGCTGAACCCGCTTGTCGGCATTGACCCGACCGAGTGCATGAGAATTGCTGCCCAGCAACCGAATCCCGGTGTGGCACGGGAGATCGCGGGCAGCCTCGAGGTCTACCTCACCCCCGGCGTACAGCCCGTCGACATCCTCACTGGAGACCTCGAGCTCGGCCATTCCGGTCCAGCCGGAGGTGACGACGTCCTGGGCGTGATACTCGTCGGCCGCCAGCCCGACGGCACCGGCCTTCACCCGCAACGGAATGTCCTTGCTCACCAACGTAACTCGTTTACCTTCGGCGGCCAGGTTGGCAGCGCAGGTCAGAATCCGCGAATCGTTGCTGTCGGTCCGGAACCCGGCGGGCAGTACCGTGGGATCGCTGTGGTTGAGCTCGACGTGCAACGTGCCGCCGTGATCGCCAACCGGGATCGGCTGATCCAGCCGCCCGTGTTCGAGCCGCAGATCATCGAACATCCGCAGTGCTTGTCGGGCGAACCAGCCGAGCTCATGGTGATGGCGCTTGGCTTCCAGTTCGCTGATCACCACCAACGGGACCACCACCTGATGCTCGGCGAATCTCGTGCAGGCCCAAGGATCGGACAGCAGCACCGAGGTGTCGAGCACGTAGGTCCGACTCTGACCCGATTGCCGGCTGGACCAACTCTGCGATTCAGTCACGTAGCGCTCCTGAGACTGCGCGACTTCATGCGGCCCCACACGAAAGTCTCGGTGGACACACAGCGGTCTCCAGGACCGGGGCCGGTCCTTTGTGATCGAAATGATCGGGGACCGCCCGGATAGCAGAGCATGTCGCTAGCCATCGAAAACGACGCTACTCCGAGTGTGGCTTTCGCGCCCTGCAGACGCGCCGTACCCGAAGTTCGGTGCCGGTCAGGAGCTGATGAATTGCTGCAATCGGGGCTCGTCGGCCAGGCCCCACGCGGTGATGCGGTCGGAGATGACGCGGCGCAGCTGCTCGGTATCGAAGATGCCGGCCTCTGCGACGGCGGCCACCTTGTCGCGGTAGGCGACGATATCGGCGCCCACCACCTCGAGTTCGTCGGCCCGGCGCGTGATCGCCTCGACCGTCTCGTCGCGCGAGTAGGTCAGGCAGTGGCTGATCAGATTGGCGAAGAACTCCTCATGGCGTTCCTCGTCCGTGGCGATGCGACCGATCAGCTCCTTGAGTGTCGGCTCGGCGGTCTGGGCCGCCAGATTGCGGCAGAACACGGCGTGGGCGCGTTCGAAGAAGGCCATGAACGCCATGGTTTCCAGTTGGCTGTAGGTGTTCGCCCGGTATCCCTGCATGACATGCTCGACGCGAACGTCCTCGTTGGCGGCCGGATCGACCTCGCGAGTGACCACGAGATAGTTGCGCAGTGCGATGGCGTGCAGGTGCTCTTCGGCGGTCCAACGCCCCAACCAGCGGCCCCACTTTTGGTCAAGGATGAAATGCTCGACGAGCTCGCGATGGTAGCCGGCGAGATTGTCCTTGGTGATCAGCAGGATCTCCAGCGCATCGGTGATGGGCTTGGGCAGCGTCACCTCTGACGGATCCCAGTCGCGTCCACCGAGGAACGCGAAGTTCTCGCCTTGATCGAACGGGACGTAGTCGTGGGCGTACCAGAGGTCCTCGGAGTCGAGATGGCGCCGCAGCTCCTGCAGGACGACCGGCTCGAGTTCGACAGTCAGCGCATTAGCGACTGGTTTCTGTGCCATAAAGTAACTGTAACCCGCATACACACATTCCTCGAAATCGGGTGCGGGGTGTCGCGGCCGAGCTTGTGAAGTCCTACAGCGTCAGGCCCGGATACAGCGGATTGGCCGCCAGCAGCTCGGCCGAGGCCGCGTGCACCCGCTCGGCCGTCCCGTCGGCCAAGGTGTACTTGGCCTTGGACGGGCCGTTGGCGGCCGCCGTCGCCTCGGTGTTGCCGAGCACCTCGACGACCAGTTCAGCCACCCGGTCGAAGTCGTCGGCGCCGAAGCCACGGGTGGTCAGGGCGGGGGTGCCGAAACGAATGCCGCTGGTGTACCAGGCGCCGTTGGGGTCG
>JAGQTR010000093.1 GCA_020438915.1 Mycobacterium sp. | reverse complement strand
CGGGCGGTCTCGGCAACCGAATATCCCTGCATGTCGACGGCTACCACCGCGGCGCGCTGCTCGACCGGAAGACGCATCAGGGCGCGCTCCACCACGATCGCGGTGTCTACCCGCCTGGTCGGGTCGACCGCTCCGCACAGCTGGTCGTCCAGAAGTTCGCAGGCGTGGGACTTGTTGCGGCGCAACCGGTCCAGGCAGGCGTTGACGACGATGCGGTACAACCAGCTGCTCACCGCCGAGTCATGCCGGAAAGTGCGGGCTGCGCGGTGGGCGGCCAGTAACGCGTCCTGCAGCGCGTCGGCAGCGTCGTCACGGTCACGGCTGGTGAGCACGGCCAGCCGATAGAGCTGCCGGTGGTGCCGATAGAACAGCTCCTCGAACGCATAGCGGTCACCGCTGACGTGTGCGGCGAGCAACTCGGCATCGGTGCGCTGCTGCCCGGGCTGGCACCGCGTGCCTGCGAATATCCCCACAGCCGAACACTAAACGGCTCCGAGGGTGGCTCAGAACACCTTTTTGCCGGTACCGCGACACGCCTCAGGACGCGGCCTTGAGAGTGATCTCCGAGACGTCGGTGCGGCTCTCACCGTTCACCGAGCCCAGAGTGGAGATCCACACGAGCACGTTGGACGTCGGTTCGGCGTCGTCGACCTCGATGGTGTTCGACCCCGGCTTCAACGGGGTGGGCCGGGTGAGGGCGGTCGTGTCGTCCAACGACGACGGGTCCGCCGTCGAGGAGGATCTGATCTGCACCGCGGTTCCGGTGCTGTTGACGTTGATGGTGACCGACCCGACAGTGGCCGGTTTCGACAGCTGCAGCATCAGGCCCACGCCGTTCTTGAAGCCGGGAAACGGTGTGGCATCGGTGTAAGTATCGGTGGGCCAGACCGTCTTCGGGTCGCCGTCGATCGCGAGCCCGGCCAACGCCGGTGCGTCGGCTTCGCCTTCGGGTGAGAAGACCGTTGCGCGAACAGGTTTGATCACCGAACCGTCGCTGCCGGGTGCGGCGCTCGCTGACGACGACGGTGCGTTCAGGCCGAGCTCGTCTCCGCCGAGTCCGTCGCCGACATCGCCGAAGATCCGTCCCAGCACCGTCGCCAGCACGATCACCGCGACGACAACGACCGCGGCCGCCACCCCCAGACCGACCATCAGGCCCTTGCGCCGGCGCAGCTCCGAATCGGGGTCGATGGCCGCACCGAGCCAGCCCCCGGTGCGGGTGTCGGGTGCGGCGTCCTCGACCGGCGCGATGTGATCGGTTCGATCGGCGATCGCAGTGGCCTGTTGCAGCAGGTTCAGCAGCGTAGGGGCGCTGCGAATCCCGCCCCCTTCCTGGACGGCGTGCGAGGCCGCAGCCGAGATCTGGAACGGGATCTCGCGGTCGAAGGCGCGGGGCTCGATAGGCTGTCCGGCCGGGTCGTGCTCGGCGGGAGCCAGACCGCTGGGTTCGCCGGATTCGGGCAGCGGCCACCGATTGACCAGCAGCGCATACAGCGCTGCCCCGATCCCGCGGATGTCCTGTTCGGGCGTCGCGTCGGGCAACGTCGCCGGGAACGCCAACGCCACGTCGCCCTCGATGCTGACCCGGATGCGACTGGGATGGTCCACCGACAGCGCCACCCCGCTGCGGTGTGCGGTGTCGGCCGCGGCCGCCAGCGACTGGATCGCTCGGGCGCCGCCGATCGGCGACGGTGAGGTGTCGGCGACCTCGGCCAGCGAACCGCCCCGGATCCATTCCGAAACGACCAGGCCCCCCGGACCGGTGCTGGTGACGTCGAGCACCCGTGCCACCCCGGGCATGTCGATCTGGCTGAGCCGTTGGGTGCGGGCCAGGATCTCGCGCACCTGCCGGTCGGGCAGCGTGCCCTCGGGGCCGACGAATGTCAGTGCCACCTGCCGGTCGAGCGCGGTGTCCAGTGCCTGCCAGAACTGCAGATGAGGTGGGCCGCCGTGGAACACAAGGAGCCGGTAGCGCCGGTTGGCGATCATCGCCCCGGGAATCAACGGGATGTCCTCGGCGGTCGGCGACGCCTCGGTGATCGGATCCCGCGGGGGATCGAACGCCTGCGGTTCGCGGGCCGGATCGCCGCCGTGGTCCGCAGCGGGGCGGGCGGCGGCCGGTGACGGCAGCTTCGTGGTGGCGTGTTCGGACGGCATATCGGGTGCGCCGAAAGTGTCCGGCACGTCGGGCTGGAAATCATCAGCCGACGGCGGAGCCGTCCCCTCGGATACCGACGGGCGCTCGATACGGGTGGTCCGGGATAGCCCGGAGGAATCCGGGCCCGAAGGGGACCCGCCGGCGGGTTCGTCGCTCACCGCAGATCCTTTCCGCCTCCACTCGCCGGCACCTTCAGCCGACGGATTTCTCTGATCAGGGTACGGGAGAACAGTCGCGCTGCGTGGGCGGCCGGAACGGAGGCGCCGACGTACCGCGCGCAGCGCCGCGCGTGCATCGGGCACACCGGCACCGAGCAGCACCGCGACGATGATCGGCACCATCACGGCGCCCAGCACCGACAGCCGAAGCAGTGAGCCGACACCACCCCATTTACTGGTCAGGTCCTCCACCCCGAGGAAGCGGTCGACGACGTGGGCGGTCAGACCCGCGGCCATCGAGGCCGTGATCGTCACCAGGATGGTGCGGACCACGTCGAGGCCGATGAGCCGCCCGCCCGGCGGATCGAGGCGAGCCCGCAGCAGGAAATAGCCGACGGTCGCCCCGGCCAAGAACCCCAGCCCGTTGGCCAGACCGAGGTAGCCGGCAACCAGGTCGGGGTCGTCGGTGAGGTGCGGAGCCGCCAGCGAGGCCGCAATCTTCACCGCGGTGATCACGACGATCAACACAATCGGTGTCCAGGGTTCCTCGCGCGCATAGAACACCCGTAGCTGCAGCAGGACCAGGGCGTAGGGGATGAGGGTGAACGCCGACAGGGTGATCGCCATGCCGAGGTAGCCGGCATCGACCTCACCGAAGTTGCCGTAGGCGAACAGCGCACTGCCGATTGCCGGCCCGCCGACGGTCATCATCGCCACGATCGGGATCAACGTCACCATGGTCAACCGAGTCGCCAGGGACAGGTCGGCCAGCACCGCCGGACCGTTGTCGGCGGCAGCGTTGCGGGACAGTCGCGGCATCACGACCGTCAACACGGTGACACCGATGATGCCGAATGGCAACTGTAGGACCAGCCACGTGTAGTTATAGATCGCGGGACCGGATGCGGCTGCAGCGCTGGCGATCTGGTTGCCGACGATCAATCCGACCTGGCTGATCAGGACGTAGAGCACCATCGCCAGCGCCATCATGCCGAACCTCTTGAGGCGGGCGTCGATGCCCCACAGCGGGCGCAAGCTCACCCGCTCGGCCCGGATCGCGGTGAACAACACCGCCGCCTGGGCCACCACACCCAGGGTGGTACCGACACCGAGCACCAAGAGTTTGGCGTTGCCCATCTCGACGGGGTTGATCGAAAGTTCGCCGGGTACCAGCAGATACAACCCGAGGGTGCCGATCGCGACGACGTTGTTGACCACCGGCGCCCACGCCGGCGGCCCGAAGATGTTGCGGGTGTTCAGGATTGCCATGAACACCGACGACAACCCGTAGAAGATGATCTGCGGCAGCAGCAGGTAGGCGAACGCCGTGGTGAGGGGTCGGTTGACCATCGGGTCGGACCCCAGCATCAGGTCGACCAGCAGCGGTGCCGCCAGCGTCGAGGCCAGGGTGACCACCAGCAGCAGCGTCGTGGCGAGAGTGAGCAGCCTGCGGATGAAGGCAGCGCCGCCGTCGGCGTCGTCGCGCTCGGCGCGCGCGAGGACCGGAACGAAGATCGCCGTGAACGTGGCTTCGAGCACCAGCGCGGCGATCAGGTTGGGCAACTGGTTGGCCACGGTGAACGCGCTGGACAGTGCGGCGCCGAGGATCGCGGCCAGCAGCACGATCCGGGCGAATCCGGTGAGCCGGCTGACCAGCGTGGCCGCGGCCATCCCCCACGACCGGGACACCACCGCCGCGTCCGAGAGCTCCGCGCGCGGGGGCGGGCGGCTGGGCTCAGTCACGGCCCCGCCGGACCGTCTTGGCCGGGCGGGCCGGTTCGGCGTCGGACTCCCGCGGCCGGCCGAGGTCGTCGTCGCCGTAGGCCAGCGCTACCTCGATCGGGTCGGGGCGGTCCAAATCAGCGCGGTCGGGTTGGCCGCGGAACCGGTGCCACAGCCGCCGGCCCGCCAGCAGAACCAGCACCGCGCCGGCGGAGAGAGTGATGATAAAGAGCAGCTGGCCGTAAGCGTTGGAGTGCACCGACAGTCGAACCGGTTCCCCCAGGGGCAGCCCCTCCGGGGTTCGCAGGGCGACGTCCACGGCCACCCGCTGAGTGAAGTGCACCTCGATCGGCACCTTCAGCGGCAGGTAGCCCGGCGGCAACACGATCTCACCCGGGTCGGTGACCGTCATGCCGGGCGGAGCGTCGATATCCAGCCGCACCCGGATCGGCACCGGCAGGTCGTTGCGTAGCGCCAGCGGCAGCGGGCTGCGCTCGGTCGCCAACGTGTACGAGCCACCCGGGTTCACGATGGAGACCGCGTTGAAGAGATCCTCCACCGTGCGACCCACAGTCGTAAGACGTTGCTGCGCCAGTCCGTTTCGGGCGTCCGGGGGCACCGACAGACTCAACGCGCGCAGCAGATCCTCGCGTAGCGGGGCGGTGTACTGGCTGCCGGTCTGGCCGGTGCGTTCATTCGGGGCCAGCGCCGCGGTCAGGCCCAAGAGCCGGCCGGTCACCGCCGAGATGCCCGAAACGACGCCGTCGTCGAATCGTCCTCGCGGGTTGCCCAGCTGTGTGGCCGGGACCGGTGCTGTTTCGGCCTCCGCGCCGGCCTCGGAAATCAACGCGGTCAATGGGCGGGGCACCGAAAGCCCGGCCCGGATGCTGGAGGCAACGGCGGTCAGGATTGCCTGCGCGTCCTGAGCTGTCAGATTCCAGAGCAGGGGTGGCATCAGGATCTGGGTGCGCGGCGTGATTTCGGGCTGCAGGCCTCGCCATAACAGTGCGGCCAGTGCATCCTGGCGCCGCGCCGCATCGGTGTCCTGCTTGAGTGCGATGTCCAGCGAGGGATCGAGATAGGACGGGGACTCAGGGGCGGTTCCCATACCGGCGAGGGCGGCACCCACCGCCGGATCGAAGGGTGCGGCGACGACGGTGGGGGTGTAGCGCACCGGGGCAATGTCGGCGGTCTCGGGCGTACCGCCGTCGGCGACACCGGGCCCGATCAGTTCGGCGGCACCGATGGCCACCGTCGGACCCTGCGCGGAGAGCAACTGCACGGCCGGGCCGGTCAACGGTCCGTCACCGACCAGGGTGGCCCCCCGCACGGAGGTGGTCCCGAGGATCTGGTCGACAATGGCGGCGGCGCCGGTGGTGGCGATCGCCGACAGACCCGGATCGGCCACCCGATGCAGGGCGTCGAGGTCGGCCTGCGCATAGACCGTTGCGGTCACACACATCCGTTGTGCCAGCGCCTTGAGCCGGTTGAGCCAGTCGATGGCAGCCTGCTGGCCGGCACCGGGATGGGTGGGAGTGCCCGGTCCAGCGTCGGCGGCGTCGTTGACGACGTAGCCACCGGTCATGGCGTTGACCGTGACGAGCAGGTCGGGGTCGACGGCCAGACACAACGCCGGGGTGATCTCGCCGTCGGGGTTGACCTCCGGGCTGGTCGCGAAGTCGACCGCGGTCAGCATGGTGTCCAGGCGTCCGCCCGGGGCCAGCGAAGTCGCCAGGTCGTCGTCGATCAGCCGAACGGGCACCGTGCCGCCCGGGGCACCCGCGGCAAGCCTCGGCCGGTCAGCCAACGGCCAGAACATCGTCAAAGCGACCGGGCGGGTGATGTCCGGCGGCACCGCGGAGTCCAGTGCGTCGCTCTCGGTGGTTTCCGACGACTCATCCGGTGGTACCCCGAGCACCGGAAGCAGGAAGCGTGAGTCGTCGAGCCGGGCCGGTGCCCCGTAGTCCGGAGTGCCGTTGACGTTGATCATGATCGGGTAGACACCGGGGCTGTCGATGTTCAACGAGGGACGGTCAGCCGATCGCAGGGGATATGCCAGCCGGAACGGAACGTCTTGCCCGCGAGCCATTTCGGGTGCCACGGTGATGAAGTCGGCGGCCGGTTGGTACTGATCGACATTGCCGGTGAGGTCGGTGCGCAGCGCGCTTGAGGACGTGACGGCTGCGGCGTGTTCGAGCCGAACCACCACATCGCGCACGACCCGGTCGCCGACGTTGCGGATCGTGCCGGTCACGGTCACCAGCGGTTGGCTGGTTGTGGTGACGGTGTCGGGGGTGACGCTGTCGATCTGGACATGCAGAAACGGGGTGACCGGCTGGGCACGTGCGATGGATGCGCCGGCCACCGGCAGCAGCGTCCACAGCAGCGTCAGGACCGCCGCGAGCAGCCGTGCGGGCGGTCCGCTCACGTCCCCGGTCCGCAGCCGTTCGTCCGCCGGCCGGGGTGTCGTTGAGCGGTGGGGTCGGGTCGCTGGTTGCGGGTGTGCGAATGGGTCTGGCCTCGCCGCCGCGGGGTCGTTCGGGGTAATGGGGGCAGCGCGTCGGGGCCGTCGGACTGCAGCTTGTCGATCAACTCGTCGGCGACCTCGGCCAGACGCCGCTCGTCGGCGTAGGCCAGCCGCGACGGCAGGTCGCCCAGCGGCACCCAAGCCACCTCGGTGACCTCCACATCTTCGTCGGAGAGCTCGCCGCCGAGGAACTGCATCAGGTAATGGTGCACGGTCTTGTGCACCCGCCTGCCCTCGGTGACGAACCAGTAGTCGATGCTGCCCAATGCCGCCAGCACACTGCCCTGAATTCCGGTCTCCTCGGCGACTTCGCGGATCGCGGTCTGCTCTGCGGTCTCACCTATCTCGATATGACCCTTGGGAAGCGACCACAACAATCGTCCACGCCGGTCGAGGCGGCCGATCAACGCCGCGACCTGGCTGTCCTTGGGACCGTCGATTCCATCGATGACGAGGCCTCCCGCCGACGTTTCGTGCACGGTGCGCAGTCGTTCGGCGGGGCGTCGGGGACGCGCCTTCTTCGGTTTGGGTGTTGGGGCTGTCCGGTCACCGTCGACACTGGACGGGGCCCGCTCGCGGTGGCCGCCGGATTCGTCGGCGTCCGCCTCGGGCGGGCCTGCCGCGCGTCGGCCGCGACGCCGACCTCGGCGTCGTCGGGGTTTGGGCTGCTCGCCGGCCGACACCCAAGCGATAGTAGTTGGGATGAACAGCGGTCCTGACCGCACTCGCCGGTCGGTGACACGGCTGTGACCAGTAGGCTCACCGGACGTGTCCGACCCCCGCCCACCGTCGGCCCCCAGCGACGACGTTGCCGAGCTGCTGGCCGCTGCCCAGGTGTCGTTGAATCGGCATGGTGAGGTGCTGCAGACGCTCGGGCGGATCTTCGCCGACGGTGGCCACGAGCTGTATCTCGTGGGGGGAAGCGTCCGGGACGCTTTGCTCGGCCGGCTGGGCTCCGATCTCGACCTGACCACCGACGCCCGTCCGGAGCAGATGCAAACGCTGTTGCGGGGCTGGGCGGATGCGCTGTGGGACACCGGCATCGAGTTCGGCACGATCGGGGTCGGTAAAGGCCCGCCGGGAAACCAACACCGGTTGGAGCTGACCACCTTCCGAGCCGACACCTACGACCAGATCTCACGCAACCCCGATGTCCGGTTCGGCAGCAACCTGGCCGACGACCTGCGGCGCCGGGATTTCACCGTCAACGCCATGGCGGTGCGGATCGATGCCGACCGGCCCGGGGGGATCGGGGAGTTCCTCGATCCGCTCGATGGGCTGGCGGCCCTGCGCGCCGGTGTGCTGGACACGCCCTCGGAGCCGGAAGTGTCGTTCGGCGACGATCCCCTGCGAATGCTGCGGGCGGCCAGGTTCGTGTCGCAGCTCGGATTCAGCGTGGCGCCGCGGGTGCGCCGCGCGCTTGAGGAGATGGCGCCGCAGCTGGGCCGGATCACCGCCGAACGGGTCGCCGCCGAACTGGACAAGCTACTCCTGGGCGCCGACCCCGTCGCCGGGATCGACCTGATGGTGCAGACCGGCCTGGGTGCGGTGGTGCTGCCCGAGATCGGGGAGATGCGGATGGCGATCGACGAGCACCACCAGCACAAGGATGTCTATCAGCACTCGCTGACGGTGCTTCGGCAGGCCATCGAACTCGAAGGGGCCGGCTCCAGGGGGGTGGAGCGCAGCGACTCGGGGGTTGATGGCGGTTCGCCTGACCTGGTGCTGCGCTGGGCGGCGTTGCTGCA
>JAGQTR010000092.1 GCA_020438915.1 Mycobacterium sp. | reverse complement strand
CTCTGGTAACGGTGTCTTGCGCCCGTGGCGACGCACTGGTCGCCCGTGGCGACACACTGGTCGCCCGTGGCGACGCACTGGTGGATCATGGCGGGCATGGGATCGTTTCTGCTGCGTGCCGCACTGACCGGGCTTGCGTTGTGGCTGGTGACGCTCGTCGTACCGGGCATCTACTTCGTCGGCGGCGACTCGACAGTGGCCAGGGTCGGCGTCATCTTCGTCGTGGCGGTGATCTTCGGCCTGGTCAACGCCATCGTCAAGCCGGTGGTGCAGATCATCTCGATCCCCCTCTACGTGCTGACGCTGGGTTTGATTCACGTCGTCATCAACGCATCCATGCTCATGCTCACGTCGTGGATCACCAAGCACACAACGCACTGGGGGCTGTTCATCGACGGCTTCTGGTGGACGGCGATCTGGGCGGCCATCGTGTTGTCGCTCGTGACTTGGCTGCTCTCACTGATCGTCCAGGCAGACTGACTGACATGCCCGAACTACCGGAGGTCGAGGCCCTCGCTGATCATCTACGCCGCCACGCCGTCGGTTTGACCGTCGGCCGGATCGACGTGTCGGCGCTGTCGGTGCTCAAGACGTTCGACCCGCCGGTGTCGGCGCTGAACGGACAGCCGGTGACTGCCGCGCACCGGTGGGGCAAGTACCTCGGAATGCAGGCTTCAGAGCTGTATCTGATCACCCATCTATCCCGTGCCGGCTGGTTGCGGTGGTCCAACAAGTTGTCCGCTGCCCCGCTCAAGCCGGGCAAGGGGCCGATCGCGCTGCGGGTGCATTTGGGTGCGCCGGGTGCAGCCGCCGGGGCGGCTCCGGTCGGCTTCGACCTGACCGAGGCCGGCACCCAGAAACGGCTGGCGGTGTGGATCGTCAACGATCCGATGGCGGTGCCCCAGATCGCTGCCCTCGGACCCGATGCGCTGTCATTGACCAGCGAGGAGTTTGAGGCTGCCCTGCGTGGTAACTCGGGGCGGATCAAGACCGTCATCACCGATCAGAAGGTGATCGCGGGCATCGGCAACGCCTACAGCGATGAGATCCTGCATGTCGCGAAGCTGTCGCCGTTCGCGACTGCCAGCAAACTGACCGAAGCGCAACTCTCCGCGCTGTACGACGCGATGACCGGTGTCCTCACCGATGCCGTGTCCAGATCGGTGGGGCAGCAGGCGGCGACGCTGAAAGGGGAGAAGCGCTCCGGACTGCGGGTGCACGCCCGCGCCGGGATGCCGTGCCCGGTGTGCGGTGACACCGTGCGAGAGGTGTCGTTCGCCGACAAGTCCTTTCAGTACTGCCCGACATGTCAAACGGGCGGGAAGGTGCTCGCGGACCGACGGATGTCGCGGCTGCTGAAGTGAAGGGATTACTCCGCACTTGTCTAACTCGGTTATCCTTCCCGCATGACTCGGCAGAGGATCTTGATCACCGGCGCGAGCTCGGGACTGGGCGAAGGGATGGCCCGGGAGTTCGCCGCCAGGGGGCGCCACCTGGGGCTGTGTGCACGTCGTGCTGACCGACTCGACGAGCTGAAGGCCGAGCTGCTTGAGCGTCATCCCGGCATCACCGTGGCGGTGGCTTCCCTGGACGTCAACGATCACGAGCAGATACCCAAGGTCTTCGCCGAGCTCGGTGACCAACTCGGCGGTATCGACCGCGTCATCGTCAACGCTGGAATCGGTAAGGGCTACCCCCTCGGCGGTGGCAAGCCCTGGGCCAACAAGGCCACGATCGAGACGAATCTCGTTGCGGCACTGATGCAGATCGAGACTGCGATGGAGATGTTCAAATCAGCCGGCAGTGGACATCTGGTTCTGGTGTCGTCGGTGCTCGGCAACGTCGGCGTGCCGGGCCACAAGGCTGCCTATTCCGCGAGCAAGGCGGGCATCACCTCACTCGGCGAATCGCTTCGCGCCGAATACCCGTCCGGCCCGATCAGGATCACCGTGCTCGAGCCGGGCTACATCGAGTCAGAGATGACCGCCAAGGCGGGCAAGACCATGTTGATGGTGGACAACGAGACCGGCGTACGGGCGATGGTGGAGGCGATCGAGAAGGAGAGGGGCCGTGCCGTCATCCCGGGTTGGCCGTGGTGGCCGATCGTCGAGGTGATGAAGCTGCTGCCCCCGCGGTTCACCAAGCGCTTCGCTTGACCCGATCACCCGGTGTGCGGCGCAGCTGTCACGACGTTCGACCGCGTTCGGCCCGGTAGCGACGGACGAGGGTGTCAGTTGAGGAATCCGATTGTTCTGCGGGGGACTCCGCGTTGGTGATCACCGGCAGCAAGGCCTTGGCCTGGGTCTTCCCCAGCTCGACACCCCACTGATCGAACGAGTCGATGCCCCAGATGACGCCTTCGACGAACACCTGGTGTTCATAGAGCGCGATGAGCTGGCCGACCACCGATGGTGTCAGCTTGTCGGCCAGGATCGACGTGGTAGGCCGGTTGCCGGGCATCACTTTGTGCGGCACCACCTCAGGCGGGGTGCCTTCCCCCGCTATCTCCGCTGCTGTCTTACCGAAGGCCAGCACCTGGGTTTGCGCGAAGAAGTTGCTCATGAGCAGGTCGTGCATGCTGCCGGTGC
>JAGQTR010000091.1 GCA_020438915.1 Mycobacterium sp. | reverse complement strand
GAGGGAATGCCGTAGGACCCGGGTTCAATTCCCGGCAGCTCCACAACAGAAGAAGCAGGTCAAGCCCCCCCGGAGACGGGGGGCTTTTCTTGTGTCAAAGGCTTGTGAAATTGGGGTGGCCTCCCATTCGCAGCCGCTGTTGCTCGGGGAGCAGCGGCGGCGAGTGGCGGGGCTAGCTCGAGTGCGCGGGGTGGTTCCCGAGGTACTCGACGACTGCCCGGCGAATGAGTTCGCCCTTCGACGAGGATTCGCCGGCCGCGACTCGGTGCTGGATCTCGTCGCGGATGTCGACCGGCAATCGAACCGTCATCACCGGTGTTCGACCGGTCGTCGGCGTGCGTTTGGTCGGTCGGCCCGTGCGGAGTACCGCGGGGTTGACCTCGATGGACAAGACCTCCGCGGCGGTGGGGGGTTGACCGCGTAGTCGGTGGCCATCTCTGCGTATTCGTCGCTGGTGAGGCGGCGCTTGCTGGTCATGGTGGATTCCCTTCTGGGTTAGGCGCGCGCTGGGAGGCGTATTCGGGGTGAAGAACGGGTCTAGTGACACCTTCCGGACGAGGCCGGGGCGCAGCATCATGGCGTGAAACACCACCACCTCGGCTGGGTCGATAAGGTCGGCGATGACCTCGATGTGGGGCTGGTTGTCGGCGGCGCGGCCCACAAACAAGGCTAGGTCGGCACCTTCGCGACGGGCTTTGATGCCGATGCGGAGTTCGGGGTGGTTGACGACGGTGCGGATCTCGGTCGCGGTGATGAGATGATCGAGCGACGCGCGGTGTTCGCTTCAGTCTCGACAACTTCGCCAAGCTCGGTCGGCGAGTACCCGGTCGGCTGTCGTCGTTGGGCTCAGTCGGGTGCAGCTTCAGAACTAGACGGCACCGCCGCAGCCTCCTGGCGGTGCTGGTGCGGGAACCGGCCCACCGTTGTTGATTACGCACTGCATGCCCGGGCTCAGTAACCCGGCGGGATGGCCGACGAGAGGAATCCCGTATTGGATGTGATGCCAGAAAGTTCCATCGGGGTAGGGGACGCCATCGCAATACCCCATGTAGATCATGCTGCCAGCACCGCCGCCGGGACAGTAGTTGGCCTGCGGATCGGGTATGTGCGGATCGGGATCGGCTTGTGCCGGAGCAGCCAGCATCAGGCCCGCTGCCGTCATTACCGTCGTCGCGGTTCTGAGATTCATCGACGTCCCCCTTCGCTGCGGCAACTATGCAAAAAAATACCGGCGGCGTGAATCTCGCGTGCGAGATTCCGTACCTCCCCACATCCCGAGGCCAATCGAGGTCGCCAGAATCATGTCGCACGAGGCTTCGCTTCATTAGTCTGGCCGACGGGGTTCTGCTCTAGCCACAGGCGAGTCGCCGAGTGGGATGCCAAAACGCATCGGTGCCACCTCGGACTGCAATTTTGTAGAGGGCTGTTTGCTGCCGACGGCACGGTGAATTCTGCTTCTGCGACGTGCCGGTCGACTGTCGTCGAAAAGAACTGATCGAGATCAATAGATTGGCCGACGCGCGTCTCTAGCTGGCTTGGAGCGAGAACAAATGTGTTCTGGCACCTGGCCGGCTACGCCGAGGCGCGCTTGTCGAGCAGTTCCGCGAAGCTGCGGCTACGGATGGAAAATTCCATCATCGGAGACGGATGATGCGTTTCCAGCCACGCGCGGATCGCCTCGGCCTGTTTGGCCCGCGGAGCGCCAGTCAGGCCCGCCCGCTTCAACAGCGCGTTGACAGTTGTCGGCACGTAATCCTCCCGTGCGACGAGGTCGAGGTCATCAGTGAATCGACTCACGGCTCCCTCACCTCCACCTCGATTACGGGGATATCGCCTGACCGAACAATCTTGATGATACGCAACTCGAAGCCCGGCGCCAGAAGAAGCTCGCCTTGGTGCGTATCGCGCTGGTCACCAACAGGCGGCATCCACACAGCGGGGATACCGGCGCGGGCGGTCACCTTCAACAGCGCAGGA
Organism: Mycobacterium sp.; assembly: GCA_020438915.1. GTDB lineage: Bacteria > Actinomycetota > Actinomycetes > Mycobacteriales > Mycobacteriaceae > Mycobacterium. Next base: position 1,360 of record JAGQTR010000091.1, on the reverse strand, counting down.
TTCCGGCCGGGGCGAAGAAACTCACCTCGGGCGACCTGCTCAGACGCCGATGTCGACATGAATCTCCGTGCGACTTGGTCCGCGCGTCCTTCGACCTCGTCGATTCCTGTGCCGAACGTGTCTTCGATCGAGCGGATACCGCGCCACACTTCGACATCCCCGGGAAGGGGTTGCGCCAGGTCAGACAACTGTTGAGCCACAGTCATGGCATCAGGATGGCCATCACCGACCACTGCCTGCTGGACCTTCTCGTAGAAGCGGTCCCTACCCTGCCAGCGTGCGACAGCGGCGCGTTGTTCCTGCGTGGCCGAGGCCGCCTGATCCGAGAACAACCTATCCAGCCTGTCCCTCGGATCTTCGTCTCCCGCGCTGGCCAGACGATCACCTCCTGGCGGCCGACCGCCTCCGCCGCCGCGGGCACCTGATTGCTTTGCTGGGCGGTTCGGGTCTGCATTCACCCTTGTTTCGGATCGGGACGTGGGCTTACCACAGGTCAATGACTTGCCGCGATCGTCGGACAGTGTTTCACGGTATTTCTCGGTGTGATTGCGATGGCAGGTGATCTGCGCTGATCCCTCGGGGAGTCCGTCGCCACCCGAGGTGGCCGTGGCATCGGCGCGTTCCTGTGCTGTCTTGCCGCGCGGCTTGTACTTCCGTGAAGGTGTTGACCAGCACTCAAGATGAGTACGACGGCGTCATCGATGGCGGGGAGGTGTGGGTGTGAAATCACCCGGCCGGGCGGTGCCCGGCGGGGTCGGTGGTAATCGAGGCGTCGGATGGTGCTCATTCTGCCGTGACGTCGGCGATGGCTGTGCGAGGGAGGATTCATCGACGATGGCTTTGTCGGCGGCGACCGCGGCGACGCGGCTTTGCAGGGTGAGGTTGTTGGCTGCGCGCGGGTGGCCCGGCCGGCTGGTCGAGGGCGGCGAACACACCGAGTTTTATGTATAGGGTTAGCAGGTCAGGGCAAAAATCATTCGCCCTGGTCCGTGGACGGCCCCACCTATGCGATGACGCTGCGGTCTCGCCCCGTGGCCTTGGCGGTGTAGAGCGCCTGGTCGGCGATTCCGATGAGTCCCATCGGGTCTCGGACGGACTGGTCGGGTAGACCCGCACCACCGAGGCTCACGGTGATCGACAGCCGATGACCGCCGGTGACGATCTCGGTCTCCGAGATGCTGCGCCGAATCCGCTCGGCCATGTCCGTCAGGTCTCCGCGACCCGCGCCGGGCAGGATGACGAGGAACTCCTCACCTCCGTAACGGACGAGGACGTCGCCGTCGCGCAGCACCTGGCGAGTGGCACCGACAGCGGATTGGAGCACCCGATCGCCGACGATGTGGCCGTAGGTGTCGTTGAC
>JAGQTR010000090.1 GCA_020438915.1 Mycobacterium sp. | reverse complement strand
AGCACCGGGTTGTTCTTGGTACGCCGGCTCAGCACCTGCACGACGCGGCGAATCTCGTTGTCCCGACCAATCACCGGGTCGAGCTTGCCTTCCTTGGCGGCCGCGGTCAGGTCGGTGGAGTACTTCTCCAACGCCTGGTAGGTGCCCTCGGGGTCTTGGCTGGTGACCCGAGCACTGCCACGCACCTTGACAAAGGCCTCGCGCAGCGCTTGCGGCGATGCGCCGTGGCCGGTCAGCAGCTTTGCGGTGTCGGAGTCTCCGGTGGCCAGGCCGACCAACAGGTGCTCGGTCGAGACGTACTCGTCGTCCATCTCGGTGGCGAGGTGCTGGGCAGCCGTGATCGCCGCGAGCGACTGGGGTGACAGCTGCGGCTGCGACGACGAGCCACTGGCGCTGGGCAGCCGGTCGATCAGGCGTTGGGTCTCGCCTCGGATGATGGCGGGATCGACTCCAACGGCCTCGAGCAACGGTGCGGCGATGCCGTCGGTCTGAGTCAGAAGCGCCATCAACAGATGGGCGGGCGCGATTTGCGGGTTGCCCGCCGCTGTGGCTGCCTGCAGTGCCGATGTCAGCGCCGCCTGGGTCTTGGTCGTCGGGTTGAACGAGTCCACGACACCCCCTCTTTCTTTGTCGGGGCCGCAACGGACCCAAATAAATGCTTGTCGGGTTGTGCAACACAGTCAAGATTGAGTCTGTTCCGCTCAACTCCGACTAGTTTCGGGTGGCAAGGTGCCGTTGGTGACACAGTTCGCCGCGGTGCAGCCGTAGGCGTTGAGACGTTCCTCGTTACCGTCGAGGTGCGGCTGTCGGCCCCCGACAACCATCACACCTCGGCGACGCGTGGGCGGCGGTGGTTGCGTTCGTCGACATCCTGACCGGTAGCCAGGTCGACGCACTCCACCGCTAACACATCGGAGCGGCTCTGCAGGAACGACCGCGCGCCTTCGTCGCCGTGGAGTTGCTTGAGCAAGTCGGACCAGTGCTGGTGGGCCAGCACCACGGGATGGCCGGGACGCCCGCGATAGTGCGCCCTGGCCAAACCTGAGGGCGCCGCTCGTGCGGCCGCCAGCACGCGCCGGACGACATCCGCGCCCACGTCGGGGGTATCGACGGTGTGCAGCACCGCATGGTCTGCGGTTCCGACCGCCGCCAGCCCGGCCCGCAGCGACGCGCTGAGCCCGGTGGCCCATTCGGCTGCGATCACCGCCCGGGCCGGCGCAGGGACAGCGACAATCGCAGCCCCCAGCACCACCACCACCTCATCGCAGCCACCGCTATGCAGGGCTGCAACTCCGGCCCGGAGCCAGTCACCTTGCTCGGCAAGCACTTTGGGCATGCCGTACCGAGTGCCGGCCCCGGCGGCGAGCAGGATGCCCGCGGCCGACGACGCTGATGGCATGCGACCAGTGTGCTTCTGCTAGGCGTTAGCCGTCGATGAATGGGCATATCAGCGGCGTAGCGTGTCGCACTCCCGCGCACCGACGCTTGTCTTGGGCTCGCTGTCGCCGTGCTGTTCATGGTGGATGCGGCCGTCGGTAGCTGCCAGCGGAAGTCCACTGCCGCCCCACCGTCGCGCAATGATCTCCGCGGCAATCGAGACCGCGGTCTCCTCTGGAGTGCGGGCCCCCAGGTCCAGCCCGATCGGGCTGGCCAACCGGCTGAGCTCCGCCTCAGTCAGGCCCACTTGCCGCAGCCTGTTCATCCGGTCATCGTGGGTTCGGCGTGAGCCCATTGCGCCCAGATAAGCCAGTTCGGGCAACCGCAGCGCCACCTCCAGCAACGGAACATCGAACTTCGGGTCATGGGTGAGGACGCAGATCACCGTGCGGGCGTCGATCGCGCCCGCGCGAGCCTGCGCCGCAAGGTACCGGTGCGGCCAGTCGACGACGACCTCGTCGGCTGTGGGAATGCGAGCCGCGGTGGCGAACACCGGTCGCGCGTCGCACACCGTCACCCGGTAGCCGAGAAAGGAACCCTGCGCGGCAACGGCCGCGGCGAAGTCGATCGCGCCGAACACCAGCATCCGCGGTCGCGGCGCATGGACGGACACGAAGACATCCATTCCCTCGCCACGACGCTGCCCATCGGGCCCGTAGCCGAGAACTTCGCTGCGCCCGGCCACCAGCAGGCCGCGCGCATCGTCGGTGACGGCGCAATCAGCACGCCTGGAGCCCAATGACCCCTCGACGGCTTCGGGTCCGATGGTCAGCCGCCGGCCCACCCTGGTGTCGTCCGGGTGGGCGATGACCGTGGCGATCGAGACCGGCCGTTGCGCGGCGATGTCGTCGGCCACTGCGTCGAGTTCTGGAAATGTGGCGCGCGAGACCGGTTCGACGAAGACATCGATGGTCCCGCCGCACGTCAGGCCGATCGCGAAGGCATCGTCGTCGCTGACGCCGTAACGCTGCAACCGGGGAACCCCGGTGGCCACCACCTCGTTGGCAAGCTCGTAGGTGGCCCCTTCGACGCAGCCTCCCGACACCGAGCCACTCACCCGCCCGTCGGGTGCCACCATCATCGTCGCGCCCGGTCCCCGCGGGGCCGACTGGAACGTCCGCACCACAGTGGCCAGGCCAGCTGTACCGCCGGCGCGCCAGATCGACATCAGGTCGTCGAGCACGTCACGCACACCACCAACGTAGGCGACCTTTCGGTAACTCTGAGCTCCGGGCCTACTCGGCCACTTCGGGCCGGATGGTGCGGTTTGATTCGACGACTGGCCGCGACGCGCGCATCAGGATCCACCGTCGCCGACTAGACCTGGCGCCCTCCTCGGGCACCGACCTATCGACGCGGCGCTACGACGATTGCCAGCACCCGCGATGATCGCTTGCTAGGTTGAGCCGGTGTCGAGCATTTGGGGATCGATTCTGACGGAGCTCGTTCCACTTGGTCTGGTGGTCGCGTTCTCTCCACTGTCGATCATCCCCGCCGTACTGGTGCTGCACAGCCCGCGGCCCAAACCCACCGGCTTGGCGTTCATGGCCGGCTGGCTCATCGGCCTGGCGGCTTTGACAAGCATCTTCCTGACGCTGTCCAACCTGATCGGCGGGATCGGCAAGAGCCCACCGAGCTGGGCGTCGTGGCTACGCATCGTCCTCGGCGTCGCGCTTATCGGGTTCGGCATCTACCGCTGGGTGACCCGTGCTCAGTCAGAGCACATGCCGGGCTGGATGACGCGGATCAGCACACTGACTCCCGCCAAAGCCGCCGTGACCGCGTTGGCGCTGACAGTGGTCAACGTAAAGGTCCTGCTCATCTCCGCCGCAGCGGGTTTGGCAATCGGATCCTCGGGGCTTAGTTCGCCGAGCGTATGGGTCGTGGTGATTTGGTACGTGGCAGTGGCGGGTTCCTCGGTGGCGTTACCCATCCTCGGATACGCGGTGTCGGGTGACCGCCTGGATCCCGCCCTGGAACGGCTCAAGGACTGGATGGAGCGCCAGCATGCCGCACTGGTCGCCGGGATCCTGGTGGTGATCGGTCTTCTCGTGCTGTACAAGGGGATTCACGCACTCTGACAGTGGCGCCGGCGCACGCACCCGGCTGGTCGCAGCACAGCAGCAACCTAAGATCGCCGCCGAGGTGACTTAGGATCGGGCAGCGTGGGGCTCGAAGACCAGCAATCGATACGGATCCTCCGCGATGCCGTCGACCCCGACCGCGGTGCCGAGACGCTGATTCGAGAGTTCTACACCCGCTGGTTCGGCGCAGACCCTTCGGCCCGGGACCTGTTCCCGCCGGACATGACCAAGCAACGCAACGTCTTTGGCCACGCCCTGCGCTGGCTGTGCGACGAACTCATCGCCCAGCGAGCCGAGGAGCCGGTGGCCTTTCTCGCCCAGCTCGGGCGCGACCATCGCAAGTACGGCGTCACCGAAGATCACTACGCAACGCTGCAAGAAGCCCTACTGGCCACCCTGCGAACGCATCTTGGGCCGTGCTGGGATCCTCGCCTGGCGGAGGCGGTCCACGATGTGGTGCAGCTGGCCGCGGGCGTGATGAGCGGCGCCGCCACCGCCGAGACCAGCCCGCCGTTCGATGACGGCACCGTGCTGGACCACCTGCGCCCGACCCGCGACGTCTCGATCATCCGGCTCAAGATGGATCACCCGCTGACCTACCTGCCGGGGCAGTACGTGCCCGTACAGGTGCCGCAGTGGCCGCGGCGGTGGCGCAACCTCAGCCCGGCGATCCCGGCCGACTCGTACGGACACGTCGAGTTCCATGTCCGCTCGGTCCCCGGGGGGATGGTCAGTACCGCCATCGTTGGGGAAGCACTCCCGGGCGATCGGTGGCGGTTGTCCAATCCTCACGGCGCGCTGCACATCGACCGCCACGACGGCGACGTGCTGATGGTCGCGGGCTCGACCGGACTGGCACCCCTGCGGGCCTTGATCATGGACCTGGCCAGGTTCGCGGAGAACCCCCGCGTGCATCTGTTCTTCGGTGCCCGGTATCCGGGTGAGCTGTATGACCTGCCCACCCTCTGGGAGATCGCTTCGACGAACCCCTGGCTATCGGTGACCCCGGTTTCCGAGCACAAGCTCGACCCCCCGTGGGCCGCCGCCTACCCCGACCCAACGCCACCCCGCGGTCTTCACGTGCGTCAGACCGGAATACTGCCCGATATCGTGACGCGGTACGGCAACTGGAGTGACCGCCAGATCCTGCTGTGTGGCAAACCGGCGATGGTGTTGGCCACCAAGGAAGCGCTGATCGCCAAAGGTGCACCTGCTGAACGAATTCGCCACGATCCACTGGCGAGCTGAAGTCCGTGGCAGGATCGACACCATGGACGATTTTGAAACCGTCACGCTGCGCGATCCGTCGTCCGCGCTGACTGCCACCTACGTCCCCGTCGCCGGCATGGTCGCCACGTCGCTGTCGGATGACGGTGTGGAGCTACTGGGCCAGCGCCGGGGCCTGCAGGCCTACGTGTCCAACCACAAAACCATGGGCATCCCCATTCTCTATCCGTGGGCGAACCGGCTGAGCAGCAACGGCTACGGCGTCGACGGCGCCGTCATCACGCTGACGCCGGGCACCGGCGGCGTGCGCACCGACCAGCATGGCGTCCCGATCCACGGCACGTTAGCCGCCTACCGGGACTGGAACGTCACCACGCAGTTGGAGTCCCAGCTGACCGCCGAGTTGGACTTCGCGGCCCGGCCGGGCCTGCTGGCGAGCTTCCCGTTCCCGCACCTGCTCACCTTGGACATCACGCTGCTCGAGCGCACCCTCACGGTGAAAACCACCGTGACCGCGACGACGGGTTCGCGGGTGCCGACGTGCTTCGGTTTCCACCCCTACCTCCAGCTGCCGGGTGTCCCGCGCGCGCAGTGGCGGATGGAGACACCGGCGATGCGCTATCAGCCGGTCAACGCGTGGGGCATCCCCACCGGGCGGGTGGAGCAGCGCCCGGCGGCCTCGGAGGTGCTGGGCGACAGATTCGTCGACGACGGCTACGACGAAGTCGCACCGGGTTCGATCTTCGCGCTCTCGGGCGGCGACCGGCGCATCGAGGTCCACTTCGATCAGGGGTACACCGCAGCCCAGGTGTACGCCCCCGGAGACGACGACGTGGTGTGCTTCGAGCCGATGGCCGCGCCGACCGACGCATTGCGGCGCGGCGGCTATCACGAGGTGCAGCCCGGTGAGTCGATGACAGCACAGTTCCGGATCAAGGTCTCCGGATGACGGTCTCAGCGGTCGGCGAGATCTCCGATTTCGGCGCTGTCGTCCGACAGCGGATACCTGCGGACGAGTAACAGGCCGCCCATGGCGACGAACCCCGCGACCAAGATCGCGGTACTCACGACGGTCTGCTGGGCGATGAAGGCGAAGATGAAGCTGCCGGCGACCACCGACCCCTGTTGGGTCACCTCGTGGAAGGCCGTTATGAGCCCCCGCATGGCGTCCGGGCAGGCCGTCTGCACCGTAACCTGGTGACCGATGCTCACGAGACTCCAGGCGAAACCGAGCACCAGGAGGAAGAACGCATCCAGGAACATCGAATCCCAGCGGCTGATTCCCAGTATGGAGAGCGAGAAAGCGGCCAGGGCTACGGTGGCCATGGAGTTCATTCGGAAATGCCTTCGAAGCCACGGCATCAGCGTCATGCTCGACACCGTCCCGATACCCAGCGCGGTCAGCAAACCACCGAAGCCAAACACGTCGGTTTGAATATTGTCCTTGGCCTCCAGCGGTAGTAGCGCAAGCACCCCCGAGAACGGCGCCATCAGCAAGGCGCACCGGATCATCGGCCCGTGGATCCTCGGGGAGCTGCGCAGAAGACTCCACGCCTCGCCAATCGACTTTTTTGGCCCGGCCGCTGATCCGGCGGTTGACCCGGCCCCCGCGGACCCGGTATCGAAGCGGGTCGGCACCCGCCACACCGCTCGAAAGACCATGAGGTGTGCGAATACCCGGAGGATGAAGATCAGCGCGACGCCGAACAACCCGGTGAGATAGCCGCCGACAGCCGGCCCCACGACCTTCCCGATCTTGTTGCCGAGCGAGTTCAACGAGATCGCCGCAACCAACTCTTCTCTCGGATACATCGCACAGAGCAGTGGCTTCCACGCGGCGCCCTGGATGACCAGACCGATTCCGATCATCAGCAACGCCGCCAGCAGCAGACCCGGCGTCAGCAGTCCCCGCCAAGCGATCAGTGCGAGCACACTCTCGGGTATCACCATCCAGAGCTGCGCGACAAGTAGCAGCCTGCGGTGCCCGAACCTGTCCGTCATGATCCCGAACGGAATACCGAGCATGAAAGCCGGAACGCTGACGGCCATCTGAACCGAGGCCACCAGCATCGGACTTGTCGTCATCGATGCCATGGCCCAACCGCAGGCGAGCATGAGCATGACCAGGCCCAGGCTCGAGACGAAATTGGCAATCCAGAGCTGCTGGAATTGTCTCTGCCCGAGAAGCTCGTAGCCCGATCGTGCCCGCTTCTCGATCACGAGCGAGAAGCTATCACGGCGCCATCGGGTGCCCGATGGGTTTGCTGACCGCCCCGGTTTCTCACAGGTTGAGCAATCTATCCCCGACGGGGGTCTAGCGCTGGTTTCGCGGCTGCCACACCACCAGCGCGGTGCTTTTGGCCCGCGGCTGAGACCGGAGATAGTCGACTTCGGCGCTCAGTTCGCGAACCCGAGACTGCAGCGCCTCCACCTGGTTGGTCAACTCGATTATCCGTTTGATACCTGCGAGGTTCACGCCCTCGTCTTGGGAGAGCCGCTGCACTTCGCGCAGCAGATCGACGTCACGCTCGGAGTAACGCCGCCCGCCGCCGGTACTGCGCTGCGGGCTGACCAAGCCCAGCCGATCGTAGGTGCGCAGGGTTTGCGCGTGCATTCCAGCCAGCTCGGCGGCCACCGAGATCAAGAATGTCCTGGC
>JAGQTR010000089.1 GCA_020438915.1 Mycobacterium sp. | reverse complement strand
GCCGGAATAGCCAAAAGGGCTAGAATGGCTATATGTCCGATCCGCTGACGTACCGCAACCGCGACGGCGAGCTCGTCGACGTGCCGACCGTGGCCGCCACCCGATTCAAGAACGAGTTCGGGTCGATCTTCCAACAAGCCAGCGTCGAGGGCGCAGTTGCGATCACCAAGCACAACACCCCCCGGGCGGTGCTGCTGTCCTACGCCGAGTTCCAGGCGTTGACCAGGTCCTCGCCGGTGCTCGACGAACTCACCGACGAATTCGACACGCTGCTGGAGCGAATGCAGGCGCCCACGGCCAAAGCCGGGATGACCGCGGCGTTCGACGCGTCCCCGGAAGAACTCGGCCGCGCAGCCGTGCAGGCCGCCCACCGCGCCCGCTGACTTTTCTGCTGTGAGCGACGCCGCGCCCCGGCTGCACGTCCTTGCCGGCGTGAACGGCGCGGGCAAGAGCAGCCTCGGCGGTGCCATGATCCGCGCGGCCGGCGCCGACTACTACAACCCCGACGAGGCCGCCCGAGCGCTGATCATCGCCAACCCCGGCTTACAGCAGGACAAGGCCAACGCCGTGGCTTGGCGGCAGGGCAAGCGGCTGTTGGAGGAAGCCGTCCACCGGCGTCTCGACTTCGCCTTCGAGACCACGCTCGGCGGCGCCACGATGACTCGGATCCTCGCCGATGCCGCGGCCGCCGGCTTCCAGGTCCGGATCTTCTACGTCGGGCTGGAGTCGGCCGACCTGCATGTCGAGCGCGTGCGCCGCCGCGTTCGGTCCGGCGGCCACGACATCCCCGAGGCCGACATCCGGCGCCGATGGCGGCACAGTCGGCTCAACCTCGTCAGCCTGCTGCCCGCGCTCACCGAACTGCGACTTTTCGACAACTCCACCGACGGTGATCCGGTCCAGGGACACGTTCCGGCACCGATGCTCGTGCTGCACCTGCGCGACGGCGATATCGTCGGCCCGCGGAACCTGACGTCGACGCCCGTGTGGGCCAAGCCGATCGTCGCGGCGGCACTGAAACTGGGCTGAGCCTGCCGGGGGTCAGCTGGTGCCTAGCGGATCGATCGTCCACGCGATATAGAGCACAGCGGCGCTGACCGAAGCCGTGGTGAGGACGTCGAATGTCCGGGTGCGCACCACGAGCAGCCCGGCCCGATCCTCGGTCAGGGTCAACCGAAGCGCCGCGGCAACACCGATACCGATCGCCATCACCGCTGCCCCACGCCGCCAATAGCCCAGGGCGACCAACACGAAAGCCGCCACCAAGAACAGACCGACCAGCAGGATCGGCCACTGCCCGGCAAACACCTTCCGGAGGAAGCTCACGCTGTCGGCTCTTCGTGCAAGCACTCGTCGCGGACGGTCACGAGGCCGCGGCGGCCTCGGCGCGCTCCACCACGTTGGTCAGTAGGAACGCCCGGGTCAGCGGGCCTACACCACCGGGGTTCGGGGAAACGTGCCCGGCCACCTCCCACACCCCGGGATGCACGTCGCCGACGAGCTTGCCGGCGTCGTCGCGGCTGACCCCGACGTCGACGACCGCCGCACCCGGACGCACCATCTCGGCGGTGACCATGTGCGGCACCCCCGCCGCGGCGACGATGATGTCGGCTTCACGGGCGATCTGGGGAAGGTGCCGGGTCGCGGTGTGGCACAGCGTGACCGTGGCGTTCTCGGAGCGCCGGGTGAGCAGCAGTCCGAGCGGGCGGCCGACGGTGACGCCGCGCCCGATGACGACGACGTGCGCGCCGGCGATCTCGACCTGGTAGCGCCGCAGCAGATGCACGATGCCCCGCGGGGTGCATGGCAGCGGAGCCGGCTCGTTCAGCACCAGCCGGCCCAGATTCACCGGGTGCAGGCCGTCGGCGTCCTTACTCGGGTCCACCCGCTCGAGGGCGGCGTTCTCGTTCAGATGTTTGGGCACCGGCAGTTGCACGATGTAGCCGGTGCATCCGGGGTTGGCGTTGAGCTCGTCGAGCACCTCGTCGAGGGCCGCCTGGCTGATATCGGCGGGCAGGTCGCGGCGGATCGAGTTGATGCCCACCTTGGCGCAGTCGGAGTGCTTACCGCGCACGTAGGCCTGCGAGCCGGGATCCGCACCCACCAGCACCGTGCCCAGGCCCGGCGTCCGCCCGGCGTCGGCGAGTCGTGCGACCCGCGCAGTGAGGTCGACGAAGATTTCGTCGCGCGTGGCCTTACCGTCCAAAGTGATCGCACCCACGGCCGACATTCTGTCAGGCGCGTGGCAGGCTCGGTGACATGACAGTCCCCCACGATGTGTTCACCTCCGCCAGACTGGGGCCGCTGACGCTACGCAACCGCATCATCAAGGCGGCGACGTTCGAGGCGTCCACACCGCAGGCTCTGGTCACCGACGACCTGATCACCTATCACCGGCTACCCGCTGTCGGCGGCGTCGGCATGACCACAGTCGCGTATCTGGCCGTGTCCCCCGGCGGGCGCACCGAGGGCAGGCAGATCTACTGGCGTCCCGAGGCGATGCCGGGGCTGCGCCGACTCACCGATGCGATCCACGCCGAGGGCGCGGCCATCAGCGCGCAAATCGGCCACGCCGGCCCGGTCGCCGACGCCCGGTCCAACAAAGCCAGGGCGGCTGCGCCGGTGCGGTTCTTCAACCCGCTGTCGATGCGCTTCGCCAAGAAAGC
>JAGQTR010000088.1 GCA_020438915.1 Mycobacterium sp. | reverse complement strand
CGGTCCGACGCTCGATGGCGCATGCCGAGTCCTCGCTGTTGTCGGTGATGCCACCAACTGCGAAGACCACGACGCCAGCCAGAACAGCCAGGATTGCGATGACGACGAGGAGTTCGATGAGGGTGAAGCCACCCTGTCCCCGACTCGCCATGCGCTTCTGAAGCATTTCGTTCATTTCAATCTCCCTCAAGAGTTGTTCGGCGGAAGCGCCTATCGCCTCCACAGTTACTTGCCATGCCCTCAGGCCAAGACTCGAGTACCGCCCCAGTAACTGAGTTGATCCTCAAGAACACCCCTAGACATAAGACACCGTACAGGAACTTGCACGAAAGTCAACCTGGGTTGTGCTATTGAGTCCAACTCTTTGGGACAATGGGTAGTCCGGCCCATCGAGCATGGCACTGGCCCGATCAGAAGGCTTGGGGAAATGCAGAACTCAGGTCGGGTCGCCGACTTCCCAGTCCTCGATACGCAGCCCCGCGCCTGGACCGCCGACATCGCTGATGACGACCCGAGCTCGGCCTTCGATGTTGCCGTCGATCGTGGCAACGAGGTCCACGATCCGCTCCGCAGGTCTGGTGGGCGAACAGCAGATCACGCCGGCCTCGCCTCCGGGAGCCACATAGCTACCGAGGGCAGCAAGGATCATGTTGCCGCCACCGATCGCCACGGACTCGCCCTCCGCGTCCACTGGTGTGGGCCCGTTCCAGCGAATGTTGAGGTCGTTGCGTGGCATGGACACCTGCCCGAACACGTTCAGTGAGGAGCCCCCTGAGGTGTCGACCGTGGTCACCATGGGCGAGCGCGGTTTCGTGTACTGCCCTCCGGTGACCGTCGACAGCCGCACCGAGTCGATACGAATTCCGTAGTTGTCATTCGGACACAGGAGGGAACAACCGCGCTCGACATGCACCTCGAGGGTTGCCGAGGCACCTATGAGTTGCTCCGCGTTCGTCAGCACGGTGGAGCAGCTGCCCGAGACGGCCGGATCGAGGAGATCCAGGTAGACGCCCTGGCCCCAGTAAGGCACCCGAGGCCAGTACGCCACGCACTGACCGCCCGGAGTATCGCGCAGGCCATTCACCGTGACGCGCATCCAGGAACCGGTCGAGAGGTTGGGCTGGCCTGTCAGGTCGAGGAAAGACCCGTTGGTGAAGAAGTTGTTCTGGGTGGACTCACCCGTCACGATCACACCCGCCTTGAGGAGCGCTCCGTCGGTGGGCACATGCGGACGTGCCACGTTGTCGAAGCCACTCACCGTCACCGACCGGGTGTCGGACGGGCAGGAGTCGCCGAACCAGTTGCACTGCCGCGAGTAGCCCGAATGGGCGGTGTCGGTGATCAGCGTGTTCGCTGGGTCGCCCCATCCCGATCCGCCGACCGCCGAACTCGGCCTGAGATCCCACCCTGCCCGCAGCTCGAACCCGTCGAGCTGGATCGTGTTGGTGATGCTGGAGTAGATCCCGAAACTGATGTCCTTCGCGAGGCGGTGCACGACGTCCACACCGGCTCCCTGGAGGTCTGCCCGGGTGAGCGCCGGGGTGACGTTGTTGCACTTGGGGAGACCGGGCACCGCCTGAGCGGCGGCGGAGAACAGATCGACTGCGATCGTTGTCTGCACCGACGGGTTCGGAGACCCCGGGAGATAGGGGGAGAAGACTGCGCAAGTCGGTGTGGTAGCGCCCGGCCGGTAGAAACTCACCTCGGTGCCGAAGGCGCCGCTCTGGACCAGTGAGAGCGTGAACCCGTCGTTGGTAGTTGACCTCGCCCGAACGATGACATCGAGACTGTCGAGTCGGCCGACCGGCGGCGACACACTGCCCGGCATCTGGAAGTTGCGGCCACGCGCCGTTACGTCACCGACACACGCACCGGAGAATATGATCTGGCAGGTGAAGCTGGCCGTCGCGACGTTCCCGTCGATGGCGAAGGCGTTGCCGGGGTTGGTGAGCGTGGCGGAGTCGGACAACCAACCGAGAGGATCCCACCCGATCAGGTCGTCGGTGACCTGATCGATCGAGATCGAACTCGACGCCGGGGTCGCAACGCCGTTCCAGCCTCCGTCTGCGTTACCTGCTTGCCAGAGCGCCGCCGGAACGTTGCTGGTGGACGCCTCGACGGAACGGTCACAGATGGCGACCTGCCCGGCGAGATGACGGATGGTGCTCCTGGGGCTGAGCTGGACCTCGACCCCCGCTGCTTCGGGATTGCATGCCTGCGGGAAGGTTGCGCTCCCAGCAGCTGCTGCGCTGAACCCACCGGAGGGGGTGCCGAAGATGACCCGCACGGTCGGATCATTGATCGTGAGCGTGTTCCACAGATTCCTGTTCGCGTTGGAGGTGTCATCGACATCGAACCAGTAGGCACCCGGGACGGTGGCGCTTGTCGACTTGAACCAGAACGTCCGGTTGGGGCAAGCACCTCCCAAGAGCGAGTTCAGCGCAGCGGTCTGTGCCTTGCCGTAGGCGCCCGGAGACAGTTGGATCACTCCACCGGGGCCGGCGCTGCACGATGGAGTCGCCGCAAAGGCCGCGAACGAGTCACCCAGGCCGGGACGCGGAGCGATTTCGGCCCTGGGGTTCAAGGCCAGGGCGTCGGTCGCAGTGGCGCCGCACGTCGGAAGCCCCAGGGAAGCCGTGTCGCTGTCGCTGATCTGGGCACCGAGCACGTTCCACGGGTGCCCGACCGTCGACACGCCGCAATCGACCGTGCCCTGCGCAGCGAACAAGCCTTGGTCACCTTGCTGGTACTCGCCGGCAACACTCACCGCCGGCGCCTGTTCCGACGGAGGGATCATTGTCGCGGAACCCCTGCGGGCCTGTACGTCAGCCGCGAAGTTCAGGGTCTTTTCGAGCGCGGGGTTGGTGGGATCGTCGGCCGCCGTGTGAACCAGGCTCGGCCTGGCGGCAGCGAACGCAGGCGCCGCGTAGGTCGAGTAGTTGGGAGAACCGATACCGAGAGCCCAGGGGGCGCACGATCCGAGCGCTGGGTTGCCTACGAGGCAGTCGTTGTTCCACCGGACCGTGTCGGCCCAGTTCGTGCCCGACTGGTAGCCGTCCGCTCCGACGAGTTTCACAGCCGGGGCATCCGCGGTCACGCTCGGGTCGACGTCTGCCATCGACAACGTCGATTCCTCGCAGGTACCGGTGACGGTGACGGTGCGGTTGTTGCTCTCGAAGTCGATTCCCGCCGGATCGATGCAGTTGTCCGTAAGACCCACTTCGCCCTGGGGATCCATCCGTAGCAGGTTCACCGCGGACTCGAGTGCGTTGTCGGCCGCCCGAACGTCACGTGCCGTTGCGTTCTCTGAGACACTCACCTTGGAAGCGGTCAGCGTCATGCTCATGAGGGCGATGAACGCCACGCCGGCGATTCCCACCACTACGAAGAGCGCGCCGATCAGGGCGAATCCGCCCGATGCTCTCCTGTCTTTGCCTATTCGTTGGTGAAGCATTGATCCGCCTAGCCCGAGTTCTCGTTGATCGTGGCCGACCACGGACCCCACTTGCCGGTGACACTGTCACGAGATCGGATTCGAATGTCGTAAGAGAGTGTGATGCCGAGGAAGCCCTCCGAAAGCCCGTCTACGTGGGCAGTGGTGCCCGTGTACTCCCGCGTCACAGACTGTCCACATCCACCTGTCGTGCACTCCAGATTGACCTGGTAGCGGTCGACCTGGGGAACGGAGTTCCATGCGAGGTTGATGTAGCGCTCCTGGCATCCCGTCCAGTTGGAGTTCTCACAACCCTGGCCGGTCTTTCTCAGGTTCCCAGGAGCCGGGGCGCCGTTGACGGTGACCTGCCTCGTGGCAGTGCCCTGCCCGCCGAGAGGGTCGGTGACCGTCAGGGTCACGTTGTACACGGCAACGATGAAGGTGTTGTTGCTTCCAACGTTGTGGGTGAACCGAACAGGGGAGGGAACTGCAGCAGACGAATTACCCCCAGACGGCGGATTCGCGTTCTGGAAGCTCCATGAGTAGGTAAGTGCCTGGCCCTCGGGATCGGACGAGCTGTTCGTTATCCAGCCCGGGCTGGTCAGATCGCTTCCGGCGCGTACCGAAGTGCTCGACAGCGCGAAGGCGGCGGTGGGCAACCCGTTGATCGTGACGGTGAGCGGGCTCGAGGTGCGGGACACTCCCGCGCCATCGGTGACCTTGAGGCGCACCTGATAGGACCCTCCGTTGGAGAAAGTCTTCGATGCGGTCGCTGTGGTCGCCTTGGCACTGCCATCGCCCCAGTCCCACTCGTAACTCAGGGTCTCGTTCGACGTCGCGCAGATGTCCGGGTCGCTCGCGTTGCTCGCGAAGTTCACTGTGACGGGGCCGTTCGACGATACGTTCGCCGTGTTCCCGTTGCCGGTGATGGTGGGCGTGTTCGGAGGTCGATTCGTTACCGTGACCGAGCGCACCACCTGCGTGCTTTCGGCACCTTCGTTGTCTACGACGGTGAGACCGACGCTCTGGGGGTTCGTTCCATTGCCCGGGCTGAGCTGGGCGAACTGGTGGGTGTGCGATGCCGCTGAGGTCTTGGTGGCGGTTGTGCCGTCGCCATAGGTCCACCGGTACTCGACGACGGATCCTCCGTAGGCGGAGTCCCCGCTGTCGTTGGATCCCGCCGCTGCAAAGCTCACGTTGGTGCAGCGCGTGGTGCTGAACCCGTTCGCCGGCGACGAGATAACGGCAGTCGGCTTGCGGTTCTCGACCTTGATTCGAACGTAGTCACTCGCAGGCGTGCCGTCGCTGTTGGTCGCAGTGTAGATCGCGGTGAACTCACCGAGAGCCGTGAACGTCTTGCTGGCAACCGCATTTGTGGAGGTGGTGCCATCGCCGAAGTTCCACAGATGATCCAGTGCGCCACCTGTGGGATTCGATGACGCCGAGGCGTCGAAGGTGACGGTGTCCCCCCGGTAGACGGTGACCACGCCGTCGACAGGTACGGTCGGGCTGATACTGATCACGACGACAGGGGACACGTAGACCGGTCCGCTCGGTGCAGCGATCGCCTCTCCGGTTCGGACCGTCGCCGTCATCGACACGAACTCACCGGCCAGCGTGCCAACGCGGAAGTTCACCTTCCCGCAGTCACTGGCGGGGGCGCCGTAGCGAGGTCCGCACGTCACGATCGTCGCACCAGTGGCCAGGCGATCTGCGATCTCGGCGCTGGCGAGCAGGGTCGACCCGTCGCACTCACGGCGCCAGATACTCAGCCCCTCACCGTCGGACGACGTGGTCTCGTTGTAGACGATGTACGTGGCATCCTCGCCATCCAACCTCAGGACGGTTTCGTTCGCAGTCGCCGCCGCGCCGTCGCCGCCTGAGCAGTCGGTACCGGCCGCCGCGGCACCAGCGGCAGCACCGTCGGCCGAAGCAACATCGCGGATGAAGTAGGTGCGCAACAACCCGATGGATGCACCGTCCGCGTTTCGCTCCTGGACAGCCCCTTGCTGCT
>JAGQTR010000087.1 GCA_020438915.1 Mycobacterium sp. | reverse complement strand
GAACTGCCGTATCGCGCCGTGGTCGCGCTTCGCCCGGAAGGACTACTTCTACCCGGACATGCCGAAGAGCTACCAGATCTCGCAGTACGACGAGCCGATCGCGATCAACGGCCACCTCGAGGTGCCGCTGGACGACGGCAGCACCTGGCGCGTGGAGATCGAGCGGGCACACATGGAAGAGGACACCGGCAAGCTGACCCACCTGGGCAGCGAGACGGGGCGGATCGCCGGGGCGACGACGTCGCTGATCGACTACAACCGGGCCGGGGTGCCGCTCATCGAAATCGTGACCAGGCCTATCGAGGGCGCTGGTGAACGAGCGCCCGAAATCGCCCGCGCCTACGTCACCGCACTACGAGATCTGTTGCGCGGCTTAGGTGTATCGGATGTCCGGATGGATCAGGGTTCGATGCGCTGCGATTCCAACGTCTCCCTCAAGCCCATCGGTCAGGTGGAGTTCGGCACCCGCACCGAGACCAAGAACGTCAACTCGCTCAAGAGTGTGGAGGTAGCGGTCCGCTACGAGATGCGCAGGCAAGCAGCGGTACTGGACTCCGGCGGTGTGATTCTGCAGGAGACCCGTCATTTCCACGAGGACGGCTACACCTCGCCCGGCCGCAGCAAGGAGACCGCGCAGGACTACCGCTACTTTCCGGAGCCGGATCTGGAGCCGGTCGCACCCGGTGCCGACTACGTCGAGGAGCTCCGTCAGAGCATTCCCGAACTGCCGTGGTTGTCGCGCAAGAGGATTCAGCAAGAGTGGGGCATCTCCGACGAAGTGATGCGCGACCTGGTCAACATCGGCGCGATCGACCTGATCGCTGAAACGGTCGACCATGGCGCCTCCAGCGATGCGGCAAAGGCCTGGTGGGGGAACTTCCTGGTGCAGAAGGCCAACGAAGCCGGAGTGGAACTCGACGCGCTGCCGATCACCCCCGCCCAGGTAGCCGCGGTGGTCAGGCTCGTCGATGAGGGCAAGCTGTCGAACAAGCTGGCGCGTCAGGTGGTCGAGGGGGTGTTGGACGGCGAGGGTGAACCCGAACAGGTGATGACCGACCGCGGCCTGGCCGTGGTTCGGGATGACTCGCTGATCCAAGCCGCGGTCGACGAGGCGCTGGCGGCCAACCCGGACGTGGCCGAGAAAATCCGCGGCGGCAAGGTGCAGGCCGCGGGGGCGATCGTCGGCGCGGTGATGAAAGCAACCAAGGGTCAGGCCGATGCCGCGCGAGTGCGCGAGCTGGTCATGGCCGCCTGTAGCTGAATGATGACCAAACTCCAGGACCTGTTCTTCCGCATCTTGGCGCAGCCATTGAGGTGGTTGTCGTTGCGGTCGATCGTCATCCTCTCGCAGTTGGGTGTGATCATCCTGGTGCTGGTACTGGGTGTGTGGGTGTGGGTGGGCGTCACCAATGACCAGTACGACCAGCTCGACCAGCGACTGGACTCGCTGTCGAGCCTCGGGGACGTCAACACCCTGTTGCGCAGCGCGCAGGACGGAATCGGTCCCGAACCCACCGAGGGTGGGCTGGTGCGGACCGCCCGGATCGGCGATGCCACGGTCTCGATCCCGGCCGACATCGTGTTGCCCGAGCTCGACAGCGGGTACGCCGACGTCTCGATCGACGGTGTCGAGTACCGCGTCCGCACCATCACCACCGGCAGTGCGTCCATCGCGCTCGGAGCGCCGCTGGCCGACACCAAGGCCCGCATCGACTCTCTGCACTGGCGGGTCTTCTGGATTTGTGCCGGGGTGATCCTCGGAACCCTGCTCGTCGGTTGGGTGATCGGACTGATCATGGTCAACCCCTTCCGGCTGCTCGCTCAACAGGCTCGCGCCATCAATGCCCAGTCCAATCCCGATGAGCTGCAAGTGCGGGGGGTGTGGGAGGCGGTCGAAATCTCCGAAGCGGTGGAGGGCATGCTCGCCCGGGTCGGTGACGAGCAGCTGCGTACCCGGGCGGCGCTGGAAGCTGCGCGTGATTTCGCCGCCGTCGCCTCCCACGAGCTGCGGACACCCTTGACCGCGATGCGCACCAACCTCGAGGTGTTGCTAACCCTCGATTTGGGCGTCGAGCAGCGCGAGGAGGTGATCAGCGACGTGATGCGGACGCAGACTCGGATCGAGGCGACCCTGGCCGCGCTGGAGCGGCTGGCCCAGGGAGAGTTGACCACCGTGGACGATTTCGTCCCCGTCGATGTCGCTGAATTGCTCGATCGCGCAGCCCACGACGCGACGCACAACTATCCGGGGCTGGACGTGTCGCTGGCGTCATCGACGACGGTGCTGATGCTCGGAATGCCCGCGGGGCTGCGCCTCGTTATCGACAACGCCATCGCCAATGCCGTCAAACATGGCGGGGCGACCCAGGTTCGCCTCAGCGTGGTCAGTTCGTCGGAGGGCGTCGAAATCGCCGTTGACGACAACGGATCCGGAGTGCCCGAAGAAGAACGGGAAGCGGTGTTCGAGCGATTCCATCGCGGTACCACCGCGTCGAGGTCGGGCTCGGGCCTGGGCCTGGCCCTGGTCGCCCAGCAGGCAGAGATCCACGGCGGCACAGCGGCTCTGGAAGTCAGCCCGCTGGGCGGCACTCGGCTGATCCTGCGTTTACAGGGTTCGTGATCAGGTCTTGTCGGCATTGGTGCGCGGGAAGCCGCCACCATTGGGGAACAACGGGAACACCACGTCATCGAGGTTCATCGCATCGCCGGAGGTCTTGTTGACGGTCGCACCCCAGACGTTGCCGTCCGGTGAGACCTCCAACGCCCAGGCGTGACCGTGCTGATCTTCGCGGACCACCTCCGGATCACCGGTCACCGCACCGGTGTCGGGTGCCATCCGCACCGCGACGGTCTGCTTGGTGTTGACCAGGTTNNAGGTTGACCAACACCGTGCCGTCCAGCGCCGCGCAGCCCGCCACGCCGGGCCGATCGGGCCAGGTCCACACCGTCGACACTGTCGAATCTTTGCTGATGCGCTGCAACCGGTCGGCGGTCGGCGTCCGGTCGGTGACATAGAGCGCATCGTCGGACGGGTCGATGCACATTCCGCCGCCGGGTCCCAGTCCCGACAGCGCGGTGGTCGTGGGGGCCTGATCGACGGTGGTCGGCTGCTCGATGCGCAGCAGCTTGCCGGCCATCGAACCGGGATCGGCCGCCAGTCCGGGATTGCCCGCGTCGCCCGTCTGCACCATCAACGTGGTCGGGCTGGTGAATATCAGCGATCCGATATTGCCGGTGGCGCCCTTGGGGATGCCGGTC
>JAGQTR010000086.1:3995-4550 GCA_020438915.1 Mycobacterium sp. | reverse complement strand
AGATCGGCGTCGTCGGCCCCAACGGGGCCGGCAAGTCGAGCGTCTTGCGGATCATGGCCGGATTGGACCAGCCAAACAACGGTGATGCGTTTCTGGCGCCTGGTGCGAGCGTGGGCATCCTGCAACAGGAGCCCCAGCTGGACGAGACCAAGACGGTTCGCGAGAACGTCGAGGACGGTGTGGCGATCAAGGGCAAGCTCAACCGGTACAACGAGGTCGCCGAGCTGATGGCCACCGATTACACCGACGAGCTGATGGAGGAAATGGGAAAGCTCCAGGAGGAACTCGACGCCGCCGACGCCTGGGACATCGACTCGCAGCTCGAACAGGCAATGGATGCGTTGCGCTGCCCGCCTCCGGAAGAACCGGTGACCCACCTGTCCGGTGGTGAGAAGCGTCGCGTGGCGCTGTGCAAGCTCTTGCTGTCCAAGCCCGATTTGTTGCTGCTCGACGAGCCGACCAACCACCTTGACGCCGAGAGCGTGCTGTGGCTCGAACAGCATCTCGCTGAGTACAAGGGCGCCATATTGGCGGTCACCCACGACCGCTACTTCC
>JAGQTR010000086.1:0-3937 GCA_020438915.1 Mycobacterium sp. | reverse complement strand
ACGAGGGCAACTACTCGACCTATCTTGAGAAGAAGGCCGAACGCGTCGCCGTTCAGGGCCGCAAGGACGCCAAGCTGCAGAAGCGGCTGCAGGACGAGCTCGCATGGGTCCGGTCGGGTGCCAAAGCGCGACAGGCGAAGAACAAGGCGCGCCTTGGGCGGTACGAGGAGATGGCGGCCGAGGCCGAGAAGACCCGCAAGCTGGACTTCGAGGAAATCCAGATTCCGACAGGGCCGCGGTTGGGCAACGTCGTTGTCGAGGTCGAACACCTCGACAAAGGGTTCGGCGGTAGGCAGCTGATCAAGGATTTGTCGTTCACGCTGCCCCGAAACGGCATCGTCGGGGTGATCGGACCTAACGGCGTCGGGAAGACCACATTGTTCAAGACGATCGTCGGTCTTGAACAGCCCGACAGTGGTTCGGTCAAGGTGGGCGAGACCGTCAAGTTGAGCTACGTCGATCAGAGCCGAGCCGGAATCGACCCCAAGAAAACAGTCTGGGAGGTGGTTTCCGATGGCTTGGACTACATCGAGGTTGGGCAGAACGAGGTGCCGTCTCGAGCGTATGTCTCGGCGTTCGGGTTCAAGGGCCCCGACCAACAGAAACCTGCCGGCGTGCTCTCCGGCGGAGAACGTAACCGTCTGAACCTGGCGCTCACCCTCAAAGAGGGCGGCAATCTCATCCTGCTCGACGAGCCCACCAACGACCTTGACGTCGAAACGCTGAGCTCGCTGGAAAACGCACTGGAGCACTTTCCCGGCTGCGCTGTGGTGATCTCCCACGACCGATGGTTCCTTGACCGTACCTGCACGCACATTCTGGCGTGGGAGGGCGACAACGACAACGACGCGAAGTGGTTCTGGTTCGAGGGAAATTTCGGCGGTTATGAGGAGAACAAGGTCGAACGGCTCGGCGCCGAAGCGGCCCGTCCGCACAGGGTGACCCACCGGAAGCTCACGCGGGGATAGTCTCGTCGTGCGGACCACAGCATCGGCGCCTTCCCGGCGCCGGTGACAGCCAACGGGGGCGGGTTCGCCGATGTGAGTCAGGAGCGGCCAATGTCGTTGAATCCGGATGCTGTCGGTGACCGAACCGAGAGCGATGTCGCTCCTGAGGTCATCGATCGGCTCGTTCCCGCCTATCTGGAGACCTACCGGGGCCCCCATGGAGGGGCCACCGGCGCCGAGGCTGCCGTCACCGGCCCGATGCCGCGCCCAGTCGACGAAGGTCTGGAGCTTCCGGCGTTGGTCGAGGCGCAATACCGACTGGGCCGTCAGCGGTCCCCTGGGACCACCGGCGTTGCGGTCTACGGCCCCGAAGAACCCGGAGGCTTCGGTCCGGCGTTGCAGATCGTCACCGACAACGCGACGATGCTGATGGATTCGGTTACCGTGCTGCTGCACCGCATCGGAGTTGCCTACAAAGCGATTATGAACCCGGGGTTCCGGGTGCGGCGTGACGCAACGGGGGAGCTACTGGAAATCGCACCCCCGACCGAGGCAGCGTTCGGGGATGGTATCGACGAGACCTGGGTGCATGTCCAGTTGTCGAGTTCGGTGGATCGGCGCGCCCTCGCCGAGGCCGAGACGCTGTTGCCCCGGGTGCTCGGCGATGCTCGGCAGGTGGCGGTCGATTCGACCGCGATGGCCGCGGTGTTACGCAGCCTCGCCGCCGAACTCGACGGCGACGGCGGACAGCGCTTCCCGAGCGTGGACCGCAAGGATGTTGCGGCGCTGTTGCGCTGGCTGACTGACGGTCACTTCGTCCTGTTGGGCTACCAGCGCTGCAGCGTCGGCGATGGTGAAGCGACTGTGGATGCGTCCAGTCGACTCGGGGTGCTTCGGCTGCGCGAGGATGTGATGCCGCAGCTGACAAGCGAGGATGACCTGCTGGCATTGGCGCAGGCCACCATCCCCAGCTTCCTCCGCTACGGTGCCTATCCGCAGGTCGTGGTCGTTCGGGAAAAGGTACTCGACTCCGACGATGCGGCTGCCGTGGAGCACCGGTTCGTCGGCCTGTTCACCGTGGCCGCGACCAATGCCAACGTGCTCGAGATTCCGCTGATCGCGCGCCGGGTCAACGACGCGCTGGCAATGGCCCACCGTGACCCCAGCCATCCCGGAGAACTGCTGCTCGACATCATCCAGACGATTCCGCGCCCCGAACTGTTCGCGATGACCGCCAGGGGAATGCTCGACATGGCGATGGCGGTGGTCGAACTCGGGTCACGCCGTCGGGCACTGCTGTTCATGCGGGCCGATCCGCTCGCCCAATTCGTGTCGTGTCTGGTGTACCTGCCGCGCGACCGTTACACCACTGCCGTGCGCCTGGAGATGCAGGACATCCTGGTCCGTGAACTCGGCGGTGTCAGTATCGACTACGCCGCTCGGGTCAGTGAATCACCTTGGGCTGTGGTTCATTTCACTGTTCTGCTGCCCGAGGGTGCCGGACCGCGGGGCGTCGATGTGTCCGAGGCCAACGAGTCGCGTATTCAGGACCTTCTCACCGAGGCGGCCCGGACCTGGGCCGACCGGCTGCTCGGTGCGGTCAAAGCCGGCTCGGTCGACCAGGCCACTGCTGAGCATTATGCGAGCGCGTTCCCCGAGATGTACAAGCAGGCGACCACGCCGCTGGCCGCCTTTGATGACATTGCGATCATCGAAGAGCTGCAGGATGATTCGGTCAAGTTGGTGCTGACCGACAGCGATGACACCGCCGAGGACGGTATCTGGCATCTTTTCTGGTATCTGGGCGGACGGTCGGCGTCGTTGAGCCAGCTGCTTCCAATGCTGCAGTCCATGGGTGTTGTGGTGCTTGAGGAGCGGCCATTCAAGGTGGACCGTCCCGACGGACTGACGGTGTGGATCTACCAGTTCAAGGTCTCCCCACACCGCGGCATCCCGCAGGCGCCAGCGGGTCCGCAGCGTGAGGAGGCCGCGCACCGCTTCGCCGAAACCGTGACCGCGATCTGGCACGGTCGCGCCGAGATCGACCGCTTCAACGAACTCGTGCTGCGGGCCGGGCTGACCTGGCAGCAGGTCGCGATCATCCGCGCATACGCCAAGTACTTGCGGCAGGCCGGGTTCCCCTATAGCCAATCCCATATCGGGAGCGTGCTCAACGAGAATCCTGGTACCGCACGGTCGTTGGTGGCATTGTTCGAAGCGCTGTTCTGCCCCGTCGATCAGGTTCAGGGCGCTGCAAATCGGGATGCGCAGGCCGCAGCGGCGGCCGTCTCGGCCGATATCGACGCTTTGGTCAGTCTGGATACCGACCGCGTGTTGCGCGCTTTCGCGTCGATGATCCAGGCCACGCTACGCACCAACTACTTCGTCGAGCGGGAGGATTCCGCCCGCGCTCAGAACGTGTTGTCGTTCAAGCTCAATCCCGGACTGATTGACGAGCTTCCGCTACCGCGGCCTGAGTTCGAGATCTTCGTCTACTCCCCGCGGGTCGAAGGTGTGCACTTGCGGTTCGGTTTCGTTGCCCGCGGTGGACTTCGCTGGTCGGATCGGCGCGAGGACTTCCGTACCGAGATCCTCGGTTTGGTCAAGGCCCAGGCTGTCAAGAACGCAGTTATCGTGCCTGTCGGCGCCAAGGGTGGATTCGTGGTCAAGAAGCCGCCCACCCCGACCGGTGATCCCGCGGTCGACCGTGAGGCGACGCGGGAGGAGGGCGTGGCCTGCTACCGGTTGTTCATCGCGGGCCTGCTCGACGTCACCGACAACGTGGACAAAGTCAGCGGCGCCGTCATCACGCCGGCGGGGGTGGTTCGGCGCGACGGCGACGACGCCTATCTGGTCGTCGCGGCAGACAAGGGGACCGCGACTTTCTCCGATATCGCCAACGATGTCGCCAAGTCCTACGGATTCTGGCTCGGCGATGCGTTCGCCTCCGGTGGTTCCGTCGGATACGACCACAAGGCGATGGGCATCAC
>JAGQTR010000085.1 GCA_020438915.1 Mycobacterium sp. | reverse complement strand
GTGGGGCCCCCGCGCTTGCGCAGGGGAGGGTCCCGACTTCAACCTTGGATGCCGCGGGCTAGGTTCTGTGTAGTCGCTTGTTCGCATCCGCTCGATCCCCAAGGAGCCGTCATGCCCGAGGCCGTCATCGTCGCTACCGCCCGCTCACCCATCGGCCGAGCCGGCAAGGGATCGCTGGTCTCCATGCGACCGGACGATCTCACTGCGCAGATGGTGAAGGCCGCACTCGACAAGGTGCCCAGTCTGGATCCACGCGACATCGACGACCTGATGGTGGGTTGCGGCCAGCCTGGCGGTGAAGCCGGCTACAACATCGCCCGTGTGGTCGCCGTCGAGCTCGGTTACGACTTCTTACCGGGCACCACCGTCAACCGCTACTGTTCGTCATCGCTGCAGACCACGCGCATGGCGTTCCACGCAATCAAGGCCGGCGAGGGCGAGGCCTTCATCTCCGCGGGCGTGGAAACGGTGTCGCGATTCGGCAAGGGTGCCGCCGACGGAGCGCCGGACTCCAAGAATCCCCTGTTCGACGAGGCGCAGGCCCGCACCGAGCAGGCCGCAGCCGGTGCCGACGAATGGCATGATCCCCGCAACGACGGCAACCTCCCCGATGTCTACATCGCGATGGGACAGACGGCCGAGAACGTCGCGCTGCTCACCGGCATCAGCCGCGAAGACCAGGACCACTGGAGCGTGCGCTCGCAGAACCGCGCCGAGGAAGCCATCGCCAGCGGTTTCTTTGCGCGGGAGATCTCCCCGGTGACGTTGCCCGACGGCACCACCGTCGCCACCGACGATGGTCCGCGCGCCGGCACCACCTACGAGAAGATCAGCCAGCTCAAGCCGGTGTTCCGGCCCAACGGCACGATCACTGCGGGCAACGCCTGCCCGCTGAACGACGGCGCTGCCGCAGTGGTGATCATGAGCGACGCCAAGGCCAAGGACCTCGGGTTGACGCCGCTGGCGCGCGTCGTGTCGACGGGCGTCTCCGGTCTATCGCCGGAGATCATGGGCCTGGGTCCCATCGAAGCCGTCAAGAAGGCACTGGCGAGGGCGAAGATGAACATCGCTGACATCGACCTGTTCGAGATCAACGAGGCTTTCGCGGTGCAGGTGCTCGGGTCGGCCCGCGAGCTCGGAATCGAAGAGGACAAGCTCAACGTCTCCGGCGGCGCGATCGCCCTCGGCCATCCATTCGGCATGACGGGCGCGCGCATCACCGCCACGCTGCTGAACAACCTGCAGACCCACGACAAAACGTTCGGTGTCGAGACGATGTGCGTCGGCGGCGGTCAGGGCATGGCAATGGTCGTGGAGCGCCTGGCCTGACGCAGCGCCCTGGTGTGCAACCAGATCGCGATTTCAGCCGATTTCACGATCTCTAAGCACACCAGCGGCCCACGCTCTCGCGACCCGGTCAAGGATCTCCGCGGGACGTTGGCCGGCGACAACCCGCACCCGTTTCCAGCAGCGCTCGGCGATGAACTCGGCGCGGATAATGTCATTGCCGAACACAGTCCGTTCTCGATGATGTTCGCCGTCGTATTCCACCGCCACCATGGCGTCCTCCCAGCCCATGTCGAGGTAGTAGCGCGCCCGCCCGTAATCGTCGAGGACCGGGATCTGGGTGCGCGGCTTCGGATAACCGCCGCGGACGAGCAGCAACCGCAGCCAGGTCTCCCGTGGCGACTCGGCCCCGCGGTCGTGGCGCTTCAGCGCGGCACGCAGCCGCGGGATGCCGGGCGAGCCGGCGTGCCGGCGGGCAAGATCGAGAACGGCCTCGGGATCGAAGCCGGTGGCGTTGCCCAGGGCGTCGAGGCGGGCGACGCCTTTCTCGCCTGGCGTCCAGCCGGCCAAGGTCGAATGCCGTCCGTACGGGTGTGGTCACCGGAAGGCGTCGCACGTGCCGGACTTCGCCCTCATCCAACCGATCTCTACGGGTGCGGATACCCGCCGGTGGGCGGCCGTTGGACCAGACCAGCTCGATGGGCTCGTCATCGTCAATCCACTTCGCGCCATGCATCGCCGCGGCAGCGCACCCCGCAATGACAGCTCGGCGTCCAGACCACAGCCACGCAGCTCTCGTTCGCTGCGCCAGTGTCAGGGCCACCCTGCTGGGGACGTAGACGCCGGGAAAGATTGCGCGGTATTGGGACCGGAGTTGATGCTTCTTCACAAGCCCATCGGCCACAGCCTCGCTGCCGATGAAGGGTTGGTCGAGCCAGCTCACCTGTTGAATTTGGCAGACATGTTGCCCCAAGAACCAGACCCGGCAACGCGACCTGTGGACAACCCCCTCTGGTGTGCACACCGATCGCAATTTCAGCCGTTTTCGCGATCTGTGCGCACACTCGGCGGTATCTCTGCGCCAGCCGAAAAGAAAAGGGGCGCCCACGCTGTGGACGCCCCTTCTCCGGGTACCGCTAGTCGCTGTTGAAGTAACTCAGCAGGCGAAGGATCTCGATATACAGCCACACCAGGGTGACGGTCAGGCCGAGTGCGATGCCCCAGGCCGCCTTCTCCGGCGCACCCGCACGCACCATCTGGTCGGCCGCATCGAAGTCGATGAGGAAACTGAATGCCGCCAGACCGATGACGAACAGCGAGAAGATGATCGCCAACGGACCGCCGCTGCGCAGGCCGAAGCCTTCGCCGCCGCCGACTCCGAAAATCGCGAGCACGAAGTTCAGCAACATCATCGCGAGCGCACCGAACATGGCAGCAACGATGAAGCGGGTGAACTTCGGGGTCACGCGGATGGCACCGGTCTTGTAGACCACGAGCATCCCGAAGAACACGCCGAGAGTGCCGACGATCGCCTGGGCGATCATGCCGGGGCCGCCGTTGGAGATCAGGTTGGCGAAGATGAACGACGCCGAACCGAGGAACAGCCCCTCGACGGCGGCGTAACTCAGCACGATCGCCGGGTTGTCCTGCTTGCGACCGAATGTGGCGAAGAGCACCAGCCCTAGCCCGCCCAACGCTCCGATCAGCATGAACGGCATAGCCAGGTTCAGATTCTGGGCGACGATGAAGTAGGACACGACCGCCACCGCGGACAGCACCGCCAGCGTCATGCCGGTCTTGGTGACGACATCATCGATGGTCAGCGGACGGGAGACACCCGTCTGCTGCTGATCGGGATACTGCGTGACGTACGGATCGGCGTGTACCGCCTGCGCACCGTAGCCGCCGGCTCCGGTACCGAATTGCGCATATCCGCCCTGCCCCTTGGGCAAGCTTCGAAATACCGGGTTGCTGCTTTCGCGCACCGTCGGTTCCTTCCTGTACTGGTTGTCAACCTGTGATCAACAAACCCACAACGTGTGAGGCCGCTGGCGAGTTCCCGCCCACCGTTGACCGAATCAAGGGAAACCTTACCCGGGCCTGGACGCCGGCTAGCTACGAACTAGATTGCAGTCCATGGACGAAAACGAGGATGTCCTAGTTTCGGTCGGCGGACCTTCGGGTCGACGCGTCGGGCTGATAACCCTCAACCGTCCCAAAGCGATCAACTCGTTGACCCATCCGATGGTCGGCCGGATTTCGGCGGCATTGAGCGACTGGGAGACCGACGATGACGTCCGCGCGGTCGTCATTTCCGGGTCCGGTGACCGCGGTCTGTGCGCCGGCGGCGACGTCATCGCCATCTATCACAGCGCCAAGGCGGGCGGCGCTGAGGCGCGGCAGTTCTGGCACGACGAATATCTGCTCAATGCCTATATCGGTCGCTACCCCAAGCCCGTTGTCGCGCTGATGTACGGCATCACGATGGGCGGCGGTGTCGGTATCAGCGCGCACGGCAGCGTCCGGGTGGTCACCGAGACGACCAAGATGGCCATGCCCGAGGTCGGTATCGGGTTCATTCCCGACGTCGGCGGCACCTTCATCCTGTCGCGCACGCCGGGACTGCTCGGCATCCACGTCGCCTTGACAGGGGCCCCGTTCACCGGCGCCGACGCCATCGCCATGGGGTTCGCCGATCACTTCGTGCCCCAGGACCGGCTCGGCGCGTTCACCGAAGCGATCCTGGACGACGGCGTGGATTCCGCCGTCGCCACTTTCACCGAGGATCCACCGCAGAGCCCCCTGCTGGCCCAGCAGGACTGGATCGACTATTGCTACGCGGGACAGACCGTCTCCGACATCGTCACTGCGTTGCGCGGCCAGGACGCCGGCCCCGCGAACGACGCAGCCGACCTGATCGCGTCACGCTCCCCCATCGCGCTGTCGGTGACCCTGGAGGCGGTGCGCCGGGCTGCGTCGCTGCCCACCCTGGAAGATGTGCTTCGCCAGGAGTTCCGAACATCGTGCGGCGCCCTGCGTTCGCATGATCTGGTGGAGGGCATTCGTGCACAGCTCATCGACAAGGACCGCAACCCGCA
>JAGQTR010000084.1:18554-24238 GCA_020438915.1 Mycobacterium sp. | reverse complement strand
GTGTCGTACTGGCTCTCCACCGGCGACGGTATCCGGTAGTCCAGTGACGGAACGACACTGCCGACGGGGAACATCTGGGTCAGAAATCCCTCACCGAAGCCGTGGCGTCCCACCGGTGGGCCGTACATCGCGAAGCTCAATTGATCCGGCGGCGGGCCGGCCGGGTCATAGGCAAGTTGTCGCTGTACTTCGTCGAGCACCATTGCACCCTCGGACAGGCCGTGCACCGTGCCCGGGCCACCCGCGCGGATCGCAGCGATCGTGTCGGGCGCGCCGATGTCGACCGACTCACCGATGCTGGGACCGTCGAGACCCAGCCCCGGGAAGAGGTCGTCATCCAGCCGACCGATGCCCGGGAACAGCCGCTCCAACGTGTGCCCCTGGACCTGCCCGGCGGGGTAGTCGACGATCTCCCGGTCCAGCTTAGGGAACCAGTTCGCGCCGGTGGCCATGATGTACGCCTCGTAGGGAACGTTCGATACGCGGGCGCCACCGAGCGCGTATGCCCTGCCCGGGGTGCCCAGCGGCGCCGCTGCGTCGGTCGGCTGCGGGCCGGGTGGGGCGGCCGGCGACCCGTCGTCAGCCGAGGCGCTGCCGCACCCGAATACCCCTGTCGCGCCGACGGTCATGAGCGCGGTGCCCACGGCGAGAAGTCGCCTCATACCTTTCTCACACACATTCCCTTTACTCGACTGTGCGTCCCGGTTGGTTGGCTCATACTTTACGCCGCCACCTGGCCACCAACGGGTGAGCGCGCAAGCTCAGGCGTCCAACCGGACGAATTGGTCGTGCCGGTAGCTCTCGATGCAGGCCGAGCGGCGAACCTTTCCGCTCGTCGTCGTGGGAATCGACCCCGGGGGTACCAGAACCAGATCCTCGACTTTGAGGCCGTGCACATTGGAGACCGCCGAGGTGACATCGGATTTGACCTCGGTGAGCCACCGCATGGCGTCGTCGTTGATGTCGGTTCGCTTCTTGAGTTCGATGACGGTGACGAGCTTCTCGGTACTGTTCACCGGAACCGATATCGCCGCGACCCGTCCCCGGGTGATCTGTTGGACCGTCGCCTCGATGTCCTCGGGGTAGTGATTGCGACCCCGAATGATCAGCAGATCCTTGATGCGGCCGACGATGAACAGCTGACCCTGGGAGACGAAGCCGAGGTCCCCGGTGCGCAGCCACGGCCCGTCGGGCGTGCCCGGTGAAGGGTCGACAAGCGATGCGCCGAAGCAGCGCTGCTCCTGCGGCGGCTTGCGCCAATAGCCACGTGCGACATTCTCGCCATGCACCCAGATTTCGCCGACGACGTCGGGCAGGCATTCCCGACTCGTGTCGGCATCCACGATTCGTACCACGGGCGTCTGCGGCAACCGGTACCCAACCAACGCCGAGCCGGCACCCGCCGCGCACCGCTGGACGCGCCCCGCGCCGAGTTCTGCGGTGTCGAAGCGAGCTTGCGGCGTTGTCTCACTCCAGGTGCCGGCCGCCACGAAGACCGTCGCCTCTGCCAGCCCATAGGAAGGACGCATCGCACGGTCGGGCAAATTGAAATGAGCGAACCGATCGACGAAACGCCGAAGGGTGGCCGGCTCGACCCGTTCGGCGCCGCTGATGATGCCCAGCACCCCACCCAGGTCCAGCCCGGCCAGGTCGCTATCAGCAGTCTTTCGGGCCGCCAACTCGAACGCGAAGTTCGGTGCCGACGACCACGTGTGCGGGCTTGCAGCCAGCGATCGCATCCACCTGGCCGGGCGTTCCAAGAACGCCACCGGGCTGGTCAAATCGGCACGGAAGCCACCCAGGATCGGGGCGCAGACGCCCAGCACCAAACCCATGTCGTGGTAGAAGGGCAGCCAGGACACCATGGTGAAATCCGACGGAACTTTGATTCCGGAATCCGCGAAATAGCTGCGCATCAGCTGTTCGAAATTCACCTGCAGATTCCGATGCGAAACCATGACCCCGGTGGGCATTCGGGTGGAGCCGGAACTGTACTGCAAATACGCGATACCCGGCAGGTCTGCGATCTCGCTGCTCGGTGCGTCGCTCGCATCCAGGTTCAGGGAATCGATCGAGACGATCTTGGGGGCGATCTCCATGCGTGCCTGGTCGACATGATCGCCGACATCGGCCGCGACCGCGGAAGTGGTGAGAACGACCGCGGGCGCGGTATCGACGAAAACCGCGCCAAGACGTTCGTGGCTGGAACCCCGATGCGGCAATGGGAGCGGAACCGCGATCAGTCCTGCCTGCATTGATCCCAGGAAAGCCAGGATGTAGTCCAGACCCTGCGGGGCCAGGATCACAGCCCGGTCACCGACCGACGCATGCAGGCGCAGTTCACGCGCCACATTCATGGTTTTGTGGGATAACTGCGCCCACGTGAGGCTCTGTGAGATTCCGTCGACACCGGCACCATCGACGTAGTCGGTGAAGGTGAACGCCACGTCGTCGGGACGCAGGCTGGCGCGTCCGTGCAGCATCGAAAGTATGGATGACTGGGCCGAAGACGTCACGTCACGTCCTGAAGTAAGTCTGCGACGAGCTTCATCATCCCCACCCCTGACGCTCTTGCTACGAGAGGTATCTTCACACAGATCGCGCGCGCACGCTAACTCGATCCGTTTGCTACCCGCTGTCGGCTCCAGCCAGAGACCGAGACGACGGTGGCCGATCACCGCTCACCCGCGACGGCCACCAGTTCGCCTGCCCGACCAGGGCAGCGATGGCCGGCACGGTGATGGTGCGCACCACGAAGGTATCCAGCAGGATTCCTACGCCGATCACGAAGCCACCCTGAATCACGATGCCGATGCTGGAGAACAGCAGGCCACCCATCGAAGCGGCGAAGATGAGACCCGCCGCGGTGATCACACCACCCGTCGAGCCCAGGGTACGGATGATGCCGTAGCGGATGCTGTGCGGCGACTCGTCCCGCATTCGCGACACGAACAGCATGTTGTAGTCGGCGCCCACCGCCACCAGGACCACGAAGGCCAACGGCGGCACACTCCAATGCAGTTGCTGGCCGAGGATGAATTGGAACGTCAGCACACCGATACCGATCGCCGCGAAGTAGGAAAGCACCACCGAGCCGACGAGATAGAGCGGCGCAACCACCGATCGCAGCAGCACGACCAACGTCAAGAGGACGACGATGAGGGTCGCGATGATGATGAATCGGATGTCGTGCTCGTAGTAGTCGCGGGTGTCGCGCAGCGCGGCGGGAAACCCACCCATCGAAATCGACGCGTCGGAGAGGGTGGTGTTGGGCTGGGCGCCCCGGGCGGTGTCATTGATCACGTCGACCTGATCCATCGCCTCGGCGCTGAACGGGTTGAGGTCGGTCTGCACCAGATACCGCACCGAGTGGCCGTCCGGCGAGATGTAGGCCTCGGCGGCCTGCTGGAATTCCGGGGCATTGAGCACCTCGGCGGGAATGTTGAATCCCGCCATCGTCGAACTTGCCGCATCGTGGCGCATCGTCAACAGGAAAGCCGATGCCTCGTTGAGTCCATTGGCGATCACCTTGACCTGTTCGACCAATTGGTCGACACCGCCGGCGACTCGTCGGCTTCCGTCGGCCAGGCGGTCGGCGCCATCCTGCAGTTCGTTCAGGCCCGCCCGCGCACCACTGGGGGTGTCCAGCCCCATGGCGGACACCGCCTTCGTGACCTTGGTGAGCGCGGCGTTCAGTTGATTCACCGTCGCGGTGAGGCTCTGCCGGTCATCGACACCCTGCAGCTGCCCGGCCAGCTCATTGATCTCGTCCACGCGCCCGTCTTTACGGGCGGCGACCAGTTTTTGGAACTGGAGGCGGGTGTCGACACACGAGGGATTGGCGTCGCACACCCGGTTGCCCTCCAGCGCCGTCAGCACCGGACCTATCCAGGCGAACATGTCCCGCACGGCGCGGAAATTGATACCCATGGAAAGGCCCAGCTTGTTGACGCTGTCGACCAGCTTGGCAGTGGTTGCGACGTCGCGCACAAGCTTGTCACCGCCGTATTCGGCGCGCACCGAGGAAAACGTGTCGATCAGGCTCGCGAGCGTCGGCGCGATGTCATCGACCTGAGCGCGGACGTCGCCCAGGCTGTCGGCGAGCGTGCCGGCCCCCGCTGTCAGTTCGTTCAAGTCGTCGGTGCGCTCACCGATCTGCGAGGAACCGTCGGCCAGCCGGGCGCCGACGATGCCCGCCTGGAACGTGGCCCGGAACTCCCGCGGCACCTCTCCCAGGGGTCTGGTGATGCCGCTGACCAGGGAAATGTCAGGCAGCTGGGCGATACGCGAGGCCATCTGCTCCAAGTCTGCCAGCGCCTGCGGCGAGCGCAGGTCCCGCGGTGATTGGACCAGGATGTACTGGGGAATGGACTGGCTGATGGGAAAATGACGTTCCAGCGCCGCGTAGCCCACCGAACTTGGCGCCGAGGCCGCGACCGCCTTGCGGTCGTCGTAGTTGAAACGCGCGAACCCGGCACAGGCGCCCAGAAGCACCAACACGAGCACACTGGCCACCAGATGGGGAACCGGCCGACGCACGATGCGAATGCCGGAACGTCTCCACAACCGCGCAGTGAGTTCCCGCCGCGGCTTGACCCAGCCACGCGGCCCCACGATCGCCAGAATTGCCGGTAGCAGAGTCACGCCGGCCAGGTATGCGACGCCGATGCCGATGGCCGAGGTCACCCCGACCGTCTTGAACACCCCCATCTTGGCGAAGCTCATGACGACGAAGGTGAGGCCAACCGTGGCCGCCGACGCGGTGATGACCTTGCCGATCGAGATCAGTGCCGACCGGACCGCCTCATCGAACTCAGCACCCGACCGCAAATAGTCGTGATAGCGGCTGATGAAAAAGACCGCGTAATCGGTCCCGGCGCCGGCCATGATCGCGCTGAGGAAGATGACCGACTGGTTCGAGACGCCCGCGCCGGTCAGTTGGGAGTAGCCCGCCGCCGCTGCCTGGGCGATGAGCAACGACGATCCGATGGTCACCAAGGGCAGCAGCATCGTGACGACGCTGCGGTACACCACCAAGAGCACCAACAGGACCAGGACGGCGATCGCGATCTCGATGGGCAGCCGATCCTGCTGGCCCGCGACGGTGAGGTCGGCGACGGTGGCCGCGGGACCGGTGATGTACACCGTCAGTGGACCATCGCTGGGGCTGTCGACCGTGCTGACATTGTGTTTGATGAGGTCGGCGACGCGGTTGAAGGACTCATAGGCCCGCGGGGTGCCCAACTCGCCCGCCAGACTGACCGGCAACACCCAGGTCGTCTTGTCCTCGCTGGTCAAAAACTGCCGCAGCTGGGGAGTGCTGACGAAATCCTGGACCGATACGACGTTGATCACATCGTCGCGCAGCGCGTCCACCAGCTTGCGGTAGGCGCTTTCGTCGGCGGGCGTGAGTCCGGTTTCGTTGATGAAGGCAACGACGAGAAGGTTGTCCGAACCCGTTTCTTCGAACGCCTCGGCCATTTTTGTCGCTGTGACACTCGAGGGAGCATCGCTGGGCAAGATGACCAGCGGATGCTTCTCGGCCATCTGCCCCAGCGACGGAAACGTCAGGGGCAGGGCGATCGCCATCGCGATCCAGACCCCGATTACCACCAGGGGCCAGCGAACCACCAAATCGGCTAGCCGTCGCATATCGCCCTCACCCCCACCGGCAAGCTCGGCGT